>DASQVB010000083.1:0-5443 GCA_035640975.1 Pseudonocardiaceae bacterium | reverse complement strand
ACTTGATCAGATCCGGCCTAGCCTCGGCAATCACGGTGAGCGGATAGTTCCCGGCACCTACCCCGTCCAACGCGATGCGGTACCCGAGCGAACGCAGCCGCTTCAGCCCGGCGAAGAACAGCTCGGGCTTAAGCGCGACATGCGACGGGTTAATCTCCAGCACCGTCTGGCGCGCTTGACGCCCTGTGCCGCTCAGCGCGTGGTGTAGTGGAGCGAGCGTTTCTCCTTCGGCAACAACGGTATCGGCCATCAGGTTGAGGTGCAACGGCAGCAATGTTTCAATGCTCTGAAGAGCAGCGCGCGGCCGCAACAGCCAGCGTCACGTCGAGGTTTTCCAGTTGTCCTGCGTATGCGGCTGAACGCAACAACGACCGCACATCACGCCGCATGGGCCGGGCGAGCATCTCTATCGCCATTACGCCGCCGGTGTGCAGATTGATCAGCGGCTGAAACGCGAACCGGGTGTCGACCGGTGTTTCGGGCACTGGGTGAGGTGTCTTGCATCGTTAGTTCCCCGCAAACGGTTGAGCGTGTCTTCATACGGTGTTCACTTCTTTGTAGGTTGCTGATGAGGGCAGTATCTAGACGACCAAAAGGTCGGTCGGCTGAGTTGTCACAGAAGATGGTGAACAGCGCACTCCACGCGGCGGCATTGCTATGAGTTAACCGAAGTATGAACTATTTTCTGAGGTGGCTGAGAAGCTACCGGTTTGCTCCGCGAGAGGTTGGACCCTGACAACACGACGCCGGTGGGTCACGGTGTCACTGGCCAGCAGCCGAGCCGGTCGCGGCTCCACCTTGCCGACGACCTGAGTGTCGAGCAGTGCGGTGGTGGCGCCGTTGAGTAGGTGACGCCGAAGAATCGATGAACCTGTGCCAGGCTCGAAGGTGTGACGGATACTGCGGCGCGATCCCGGCTCAGCGCCTGGTACTACGCCCTTCGCACCACCAACCCGCCCGAAGGCCCAATCGACGCGGTGACTCGCTGGATCGTGGTGACCCGCGCCGCCGTGCTACCGATGACGCTGGTCGCCGGGTTGGTGGCTGGGCTGCTCGCTGCCCGCGCCCCCGGCGTCGACTGGCGCTGGCTTGCACTGGCTGTGGTCGGGATCGTGCTGGCGCACCTGGCCAACAACCTGATGAACGATCTCTACGACACCAGCGCCGGTTCGGATACGGCGAACTACCCACGGGCTCTCTACGCTCCGCACCCGATCCTTTCCGGCCTGGTCACCCGCCAGGCTTTGATCGTATCGGTGCTGGTGGTCAACACCGCGGACCTGGTGATCCTCGTTGTCCTCGCGCTGGTGCGGGGCTGGCCCATCGTGGCGTTCGCACTAGCCGGTTTCGTACTGTCGGTGGCCTACACGGCACCGCCGCTGCGGCTGAAGAAGCGTGGCTTGGGCGAGCCGGACGTCCTCGTCGTGTGGGGACCGCTGATGGTCGGGGGCACGTACTACGCGGCGGTGGGGTCGATCACCTGGCAGGTGCTGCTCGCGTCGCTGCCTTATGCGCTGCTGTGCACGTCGGTGCTGATGGGCAAGCACATCGACAAGATTCCCTATGACGCGCCGCTGGGCATCAACACGCTGCCGGTGCGGCTGGGCGAGCGGCGGGCCCGAGCCGCGACGCTGGCCATGCTGGCAGGCTTCTACCTGCTCGTCGTGCTATGCGTGGTGGTTGGAGCGCTGCCGTGGCCGGCGCTGCTCGCACTTGGCGGACTGTACCGACTAGCCAAGGTATGGCCGTGGTTCCGGCAACCTCGACCTGAGCAGCCGCCGCGCCCGGTGCCGGTCTGGCCGCTGTGGTTTGCCGCGCTGGCGTTCGTACACCTGCGCGTCGCCGGCCCGTTGCTCGTGCTCGGCTTGGCCGGCGCCGCCATCGCGGGGATTTGAGACGGCGCTGGATGGCACGGTGGGTGCGGGCGATCAGGCACGGCTGGGTGGTTGAAGGCGGCGTACCCGGACCTGATGTCGACGAGTTCGCCGAAGCCACCGAGGTGGTGGCGGCGCTGGCCAGCCACCTTGGCGACGGTGACACGTTACTGGCCGTGCAGCATCCGCATCGCACACCCGAGGCGCTGGCTGACGGGCTGTCGTTGGCGGCTGCGCTGCCGGCGGCACGGCACACTCTGAACCGGTTGCGTGCCAGCGCATATCGCCAAGTGGACGAGGTGGTAGCGCCCTATCGGGTGGACGGACCGGACGGCGTGGCGGTGGGCGTGTTGTGCCTGGTCGACCCGGCGGCTGTGGACGTGCGCGGAAATTCCTTGGTGCGACACAGCGAGCAGGTCTATCCGGAGGTGGTGATCGAACGTGCCGCGGTGCTTGCCGGGCTTGGCTGCGCGACCAGCGCGGCGATGCTCGTGCCCGTCGGTCATGGCGAACAGCTGACCGCAGCCGTGTTGCGGAGCACAGATGCCCTGGGCGCGCCAGCGGTGTCGATGACTGATTCCGGCGGTCGTACCCACCGGCTGTGGTTGCTGGATCCCGGGGCGCAGCAGGATGCGGTGCTCGCCGCCGTGGCGTGCGGTCCGTTGTTGGTCGCTGACGGCAATCACCGGGTAGCTGCCGCGTCGGCCGGTGATCGTTCGAATCTGCTCGCCTTGGTGACCGGCGGGCCAGCGCTGCGTATCGGCGCGATCCATCGGGCACTGGTGGGCACCGGCCTGACCGCTGACGACCTCGCGGATGCCTGGCGGCGGAAGGGCTTGGCGGTGCGGAAAGTCATGGATCTGACGCCACCGGTACGGCCGGGCACCGTGGTGGTCAGGGCAGCCGGCGCCGGCCTGCTCGTAGAATTGCCCGCACCTGAGCCGGATGAGCCGGCTCCTAGAATTGATCATGGCCTAGTGGAACGGTTACTCATCGCTGAAGCGCTGGGCATCGACCCGGAGGGTCCGCACCTGCATGCTCTTCCTGCTGGACATCCCGCGGGGTTACACGTCGATGCCGTGCTGCAGCTGGCCCCGGTACCTTTCGCCGACGTGCTGGCCGTGCACGAGCAGGGCCGACGGATGCCGCGCAAGAGCACCTATTTCACCCCGAAACCACGCAGTGGACTGCTGCTGGCCGACCTCACGCCCTGACGCCACACTGAGTAGATGACGGAGATCACCTCGGAGGCGCAGCTGAGGGAGCTGCTGGGCGAGCCGCTGCTCAGAACTGCCGCCAAGGACCGGCCCACGCTGCACGACTACGACAAGCAGTGGCTCGCCAGGTCGCCCTTCTGCCTGGTGGCCACCTCGGGGGCAGACGGCAGCTGCGATATCTCGCCGAAGGGCGATCCCGCCGGCTTCACCCTCGTGCTCGACGATACGACCATCGCCATCCCTGAGCGACCAGGCAACCGGCGCGCCGACGGCTTCCGCAACATCCTGACCAACCCACATGTCGGGCTGATCTACCTCGTTCCGGGGCGCGGTGACACTTTGCGGATCAACGGTCATGCCCGGCTGGTGCGCGAGGCACCCTTCTTCGACCAGATGGTGGTAAAGGGCCACCGGCCGCTGCTGGCGGTCGTCGTCGAGATCGATCAGGTGTTCTATCATTGCTCGAAGGCGTTCCTGCGCTCGAACCTGTGGCAGCCGGCCAGCTGGGATCCGGAGACAGTGCCCTCACGGGCCCAAATCGCCCAGCGCTTCGAACGGCCCGGCGAAGCGCTGGAGGATCTGCAGCGCTACTACGGCCCCGCGTACACCGCAGGTCTTTATCGGGACAACTCTCCTGAAACCGGCAAGGACCTGAACCGGGCGGGTCGACCATCCGAACATTAAGAGTTAATCGAAGATGACGGTCTTGATCACCACGGTTGCTGTCGAACGTCGATGGACGGAGTACGCGATGCACCAGTTCCAATGCGGACACGAGGAATGCTTCAGCCAGTTCAGCTCGCCCAACAAGGATGATCTGATGCGCCAGGTGGCAGAGCACCTGCGGGAAGTACACAACGTCGAGAAGGCAACCCAGACCCTGCTGCGTTACCTCGAGTCGACGTGCGTGACCTCACAGCCTTAGGTTGCCGCTCTCACCGCGCAGCTAGGGCGTGAGGGTATCCAAGATCTGCTGCCCGTACTTGGCCAGCTTGCTCTCACCGACACCATTCACCGTGCCGAGTTCAGCCAAAGTTGAGGGTGTCTCGATCGCGATCTGACGCAGGGTCGCGTCGTGGAAGATCACGTATGCGGGCACTCCTTGCTCCTTCGCGGCGGCCGCGCGCCAGGCCCGGAGCTGCTCGAACACCGGTACGGCCTTCTCGGATAGATCGATGGGCGCGGCGCGCCGGGATCTGGCGGTTCGGGCGGCTTTCGCGGCCTGCGCCGTCCGTTCGGGTTCCCGGCGCAGCAGCACTTGGCGCTGCTGGCGCAACACCTCGGCACTGGAGTCGGTGAGCACCAGGGTTCCGTAGTCACCCTCGACCGCGAGCAGACCTTGGGCCAGCAGTTGGCGCACCACACCGCGCCACTCGTCGTCGCGCAACTCGGTGCCGATGCCGAACACCGTCAGGGACTCGTGTCCGAACTGGGTGACCTTGGGCGTTGTCTTGCCCAGCAGGATGTCGATCAGCTGACCCGCCCCGAACCTCTGGCGGCGTTCCCGGTCGAGCCGCAATACGGTCGACAGAAGCTTCTGTGCAGCGATCGTGCCGTCCCACGACTCCGGCGGCGACAGACAGGTGTCGCAGTTGCCGCACTCGGTGCCGTGCTGGCCGAAATAGGCGAGCAGTCGCGCGCGGCGACACTCGACCGTCTCGCACAGGGCCAGCATCGCGTCGAGGTGGGTGCCAAGACGGCGACGGTGAGCGTCATCACCCTCAGAAGTATCGATCAGCTTGCGCTGCTGCACGACGTCCTGGAGACCGTAGGCAAGCCAGGCGGTCGACGGCAGGTCGTCCCGTCCGGCCCGGCCGGTCTCCTGGTAGTAACCCTCGACAGACTTGGGCAGATCAAGGTGAGCGACGAAGCGCACGTCAGGCTTGTCGATTCCCATGCCGAACGCGATCGTGGCCACCATGACCACGCCGTCTGCGCGTAGGAAACGCGCTTGATTGGTCGCTCGGGTACGCGCGTCGAGCCCTGCATGGTAGGGCAGTGCCTCGATGCCGTTGCTCATCAGGAAGTCGGCGAGTTTCTCGACCGAAGCCCGGGACAGGCAGTAGACGATCCCCGCGTCACCGGAATGCTCGGCGCGCAGCAGCTCCAGTAACTGCCGCTTGGGTTCGTTCTTCGGCACGATGCGGTACTGGATGTTCGGGCGGTCGAAGCTCGACACGAACTGGCGGCCGTCGCCCAGATCGAGGCGCGTCAGGATCTCCTTGCGCGTCGCCTCCGTCGCGGTGGCGGTGAGGGCGATGCGCGGGACCTTCGGCCAGCGTTCGTGCAGGTGGGCGAGCGAGAGGTAGTCGGGCCGGAAGTCGTGGCCCCACTGGGAGACGCAGTGCGCCT
>DASQVB010000082.1:0-2472 GCA_035640975.1 Pseudonocardiaceae bacterium | reverse complement strand
ACCAGTCCAACCGATTTTGCGGTTGGTGGTGTGACCGTAGGCCTCGTGTCGGCGGACCTCCTCGCGGCTGGTGCAACGCTGCTCCACGGCGCTCAACTCCACGAGTATCAGCCCTGGTTCCCCCCACACGACAGCAGTCGCGCGAAGCAGACCCGAGGGCGGCAGTGTTACCCATCAACTGGAGCAGGTGTGTTACCCCATCAATTGAATCAGACAAAGATCGGGCATTTCGTGTCTAGTTCCAGATGCTGGGTGACGGAACGGCTTTACTTGATAGGTGACAGTGCCTAGCCGATTTTGCGTGATCGTAGACCTTGTTGTCGGGGCGAGCTTCTCGCTGACGGGGGGGCGGTGCGAGCGGCCAACGCGACTCTGGCAAGCCTCGCTCCGAGCGGCTCGCGGCGAGCAGCGTAACGGTGGCGAGTAGGTAACCGCGCCGATCATTGCGGAGGCGTCAAGGGCCTGAGGCAGTAGATGGCGACTCAAGAACAGCCCTGGCTCAGCGCGAAGTGCCAGCCTCACTACCCAACTGCGCGGGTCTCACTGCCAGTACACGGACCCGCTGTGGACCAGCCGGCGTGGTGTAGTCGACGCTATCGCCCACCCCATGCCCGAGCAGCGCTTGTCCCAGCGGGCTGCTTGGCGTCACCACCGCGTCATCGGTGTGGGCCAACCCCGGGGATCCCAACCAGACCGCCTCTCGGCTCCCGTCGTGGTATTCCAGGTCTACCGTGGTGCCGACCTCGATCCGACCAGACCGCACCTGTCCCCGCGGCTGTCGGAGATCGGCCAACAGCTGGCTGATCTCAGCTTTACGGTCGTGGACCCATCGCAGCTCATGGACCCGTTCCAGAAGTTCCGCCTGGTCCGCGCTGGTTGTGTCCCTATCGCCGAAGCTGGCGATGAGCTGCTGTTCTCGCTCACCTAGCTTGCGCCGCTCGGCCTCCAGCCGCTGTTCGTTGGTCAGCCCGGCCTGCCCGCTTGCATCCTTGGCGACGTCGCTCGCGTCAGGTGCTGCCCTCGGTTCGGGTACATGCTGGTCCGGTCGGGTATTGGGCACCACGCCACAATGATGAACAGGTAACGACTGGGTTTCAACCGCCATAACATAGGGTGGCCTGCACGCACTGGGCGCAACGACCGCATCACCGCCGGAAATAATCACCACACGAGCATCAGCCCCGGCTATCACCGGTCAGTGCTGCAGGTGGTCTGTCCAGCTGGGTTGTCCAGGTTCACTGTGTAGCGCTGGTGCCGGTGGGCGTCGAGTACGGCAGTGTCAGTGGAAGGACATGGACATGGACATGGACATGGACATGGACATGGTATTAGCTGATCTATAAGCCAGGTTCGGGATCAAGCTCCACAGCAGGCCGGGTCCCAGAACGCTCGATCAGATGTACTCCTTAAACTAGCCCTACGCTGCGACCATCTGGACATTCCCCGTGATAAGCAGGTGGTTAACGTGAGGCGATGGTACGTCTCATGGGCTAGTAAGGAACTCGGTGACGGCTGCGCGGCCCGCCGGGCCGTTGCCGGTGTTTTGGGTGATGTGCCCCGAGCCGGGGATGACGACAAGGTGAGCGTGGGGTGCGTAGCTGGCCTCGTGTTGTGTCCACGCCAGGGGGGTAATCAAGTCATGATCGCCGGCCAGCAGCAGAGTCGGCACCGGGGGCAGGTCGGCTTTGGACGGGAACGTGACCACGGGGGTGGGTGGCCACGGTTGACACATCGCTACAGTTTTGTTGCCGGCCGCGGTAGCTCGGTCGTAGGGGAACAACGCCGCGTCAGACAGCGCGGCCACCGCTTTTGTGGTCGCCTCGGCCCGGCCGGGCACCGGGGTTTCGGCAGTGCCCCATGGCCAAGTCCAGTCCGCACAGACGGTGGCGGTGTGCAGGCCCCAGCTAAAAACTTCAGCCCGGCCCGGCGTGGCGCTGCCATTCTTTTCGGCGGCGATGATGGCGTCCAGCGCGGTGTTCTCACCCCGCGCCGCTTGGTGCAGGGCGACCGGTATGCCGGTCAGCTTCGGTGCACCGTGGGTCAGCTCGCTGAGGATGTCGAGTAGTTGGGGGCCGTCGTGGCGGAGCCGGATCGCCTCAGCGAGATCCCGTGCGGGGTCGGTGGTACACGCGGTTTCCGCGCAGACCATCCGCAGTACTTCCGCGGTGCGGTTGAACACGGCGATTCCCAGCGGATCGAAAGCGTCGTGCGGTACCACCGAGTCCAGCACCAGCCGCGAGACCCGGTCGGGATGGGTGATCGCGTAGCGTTCGGCGACGAATGCGCCGTAAGAGACGCCATCGAGGGTAAGTGTGCTGACCCCCAACGCTTGGCGCAGCGCATCCAGGTCAGCGACGGTGTCGGTGGTGGTGTAGAACCGCCGTTTGTCCGATGGATTGTGCGCACGCCTGCACAGCGCTGGGCGGGGGCACGGCTAGGTCCGAGTCGCCCATCACCTGCTGTAGCTCTGGG
>DASQVB010000081.1:0-12931 GCA_035640975.1 Pseudonocardiaceae bacterium | reverse complement strand
CACTCGCCGGCGTGCTGGGCCTCGGTGCCGATGGTCGTGGAGTCGCCGTGGCCGGTGCGCACCTCGGTCTCGGCTGGCAGCGTCAGCAGCCGGCTGCGGATCGAGGTGATGATCTCGCCGAAGTCCGAGTAGGACCGACCGGTGGCGCCCGGGCCACCCTGAAACAGGGTGTCCCCGCTGAACACAATGTTGAGGTCGGGGGCATGCAGACAGCACGAGCCGGGAGAGTGTCCGGGGGTGTGCAGTACCTGCAGCGTCGTGCCTGCGACGCGCAGCACGTCACCGTCGGCGAGTTCGGCGTCCGGTGGTGGAGTATCGGGGTGAGCGAGGCGCCACAGCACGTGCTCCGCTGGGTGCAACAGCACCGGCGCGGCGAGCTTGCGGGCCAGCTCCGGTGCGGCGCTGACATGATCGTCATGGGCGTGAGTGCACACGATGCCCAACACCTGTCGGTCGCTCACCGCAGCGGCGATCGCTTCCGCGTCGTGTGCGGCGTCGACAATGATCACTTCGCGGTCGTCACCGAGCAGCCAGACGTTGTTGTCCACTTCCCAGGTCCCGCCGTCCAGGCTGAAGGTGCCCGACGTGACCACCCGCTCGATCACTCTGCGCTCCCTCCGGTCGTGCTCGTGAGTGGGTAACAGTGTTAGAACACTGTTACCCACTCACGAGCTGCGCAGCAGCACCACGCTGCGTAGCACCTCGCCGCGCTCCATCTTCTCGAAGGCGTGCTCAACGTCGTCCAGGCTGATCGTCTCGGAGACGAACTTCTCCAGCGGTAGCCGTCCCTGCAGATGCAGGTCAACCAGCATCGGGAAGTCCCGCTCGGGCAGGCAGTCGCCGTACCACGATGACTTGAGCGCCCCGCCACGGCCGAAGAACTCCAGCAGCGGGATGCCGGGCACCATCAGGTCCGGCGTGGGCACTCCGACCAGCACCACCGTGCCAGCCAGGTCACGGGCGAAGAACGCCTGTTCCCAGGTCTCTGGCCGGCCCACCGCATCGACCACGACGTCGGCTCCGAAGCCCCCGGTGTACTCCCGTACCGTCTCGATGACGTCGGACTCGCGGGCGTTGATCGTGTGCGTGGCGCCGAACTCGGTGGCCCATCGCAGCTTGCCCGGGTCGACGTCGACGCCGATGATCGTTGTCGCGCCCGCCAGCACGGCCCCGGCGAAGCACTGGTCGCTGTCCAGGCATGCGGGGTGTGCCACACCGACCTGCACTATCGCGAAGGCGGGATCAACGACGAGTTCCCCTTCCTGCTCGGGCATGAGGCCGCCGGCATCGTGGAGTCCGTCGGCGACGGCGTGGACACCGTGGCACCCGGTGACTTCGTCATCCTCAACTGGCGTGCGGTGTGCGGTCGCTGCCGAGCGTGCCGACGGGGCAAGCTCTGGTACTGCTTCAACACCCATAACGCCGCCCAGCGAATGACGCTGTCCGACGGCACCGCGCTGTCGCCCGCGCTCGGCATCGGTGCGTTCGCCGAGAAAACACTGGTCCACAGCGGCCAGTGCACCAAGGTCAATCCCGCGGTCGCGGCGGAAGTGGCCGGGTTGCTCGGCTGCGGTGTGATGGCCGGGCTCGGCGCGGCGCTCAACACCGGTGGCGTCACCAGCGGTGACTCGGTCGCGGTGATCGGCTGCGGAGGGGTAGGCGACGCCGCCATCGCCGGGGCCGTGCTGGCGGGCGCGACAACGATCATCGGCGTCGATGTCGACCCCGGCAAGCTGCGATGGGCCACCGAGTTCGGTGCCACGCACACGATCAACGCCCGCGAGTCCGATGTCATCGAGGCGGTACGGGAGCACACCGGGGGCTTCGGAGCTGACGTCGTGATCGACGCGGTGGGCCGGCCAGAAACCTGGGAGCAGGCGTTCTTCGCCCGTGACCTGGCCGGCACGGTGGTACTGGTCGGAGTGCCCACCCCGGACCTGGTGGTGCCCAGTATCCCGCTGCTGGAGTTCTTCGGCCGTGGTGGAGCGCTCAAGTCGTCCTGGTACGGCGACTGCCTGCCCGAGCGGGACTTCCCGATGCTGGTCGACCTGCACCTGCAGGGACGGCTACCGCTGGAGAAGTTCGTCTCCGAGACGATCAGCCTGGACGACGTGGAGCACGCCTTCGAGAAGATGGCGCGCGGCGAGGTGCTGCGCAGTGTCGTGCTGCTGAGCAGCTCATGATCGACCGGGTGGTCACGTCGGGCACCTTCAGCCTGGACGGTGGGACCTGGGAGGTGGACAACAACGTCTGGCTGATCGGTGACGACCGCGAAGTGATCATTGTCGATGCCGCGCACGACGCGGAGGCCATCGCCGCGGCAGTGGGCGACCGGCAGGTGTTGGGCATCATGTGCACGCACGCCCATGACGATCACGTCAGCGCCGCACCGGAGTTGGCCCGCAAGCTGGCCGCGCCGGTGCTGCTGCACCCTGCAGAGCACGTGCTGTGGCGGCTCGCGCACCCCAATACCCCACCGCCGGACGCCGAGCTCGCCGACGGCGACGTACTACGCGTCGCAGGGACCGCGCTGCAGGTGCTGCACACCCCCGGACACTCCCCCGGTTCATGCTGCTTGCATGCCCCCGACCTGAACGTCGTGTTCAGCGGGGACACCCTGTTTCAGGGTGGTCCAGGCGCCACCGGCCGGTCCTACTCGGACTTCGGCGAGATCATCGGCTCGATCCGCAGCCAGCTGCTGACGCTGCCGGCCGAAACCGAGGTACGCACCGGCCACGGCGACTCCACAACCATCGGCACCGAGGCCGAGCACGTCGGCGAATGGCGCGCCGGCTGAGTTCGCAATGCTCAGCGAGCGGGGACGGCTCGCATCGCGGGGACCTTGATTCGTTGCTCGAAACCCGCCGGCTCGATCACCCTGGACTCGGTGACGATCGCGGTCACCAGGTCTGCAGGGGTCACGTCGAAGGCTGGGTTGAGAGCGGTGGACTCGTCCGGCGCCATCCGCCAGCCTCCGACCAGCAGCACCTCGTCGGGATCCCGGTGCTCGATGGTTACGGCTGCACCGGTGGGCGTGTACGGGTCCAGGGTGGCGGCCGGAGCGGCGACCACGAACGGGATACCGGCCCTGGCCGCGGCCAGCGCGAGCGGGTATGTGCCCACCTTGTTCACCACGTCGTAGTTGGCGGCGATCCGATCGGCTCCCACGATGACAGCGTCCACCCGCCCGCTGGCGATGAGCCCCGGACCCGCAGCGTCGACAACCACCTGATGTGGCACCCCTAGTTGGGCGAGCTCGACCGCGGTGATCCTGGACCCCTGCAGCAGCGGGCGAGTCTCCCCCACCACCACCATCCGGACCAACGCGTCAGCGTGCAACGTCCGGACCACGCCCAGCGCGGTGCCCCACTCCACACAGGCCAACGCACCCGCGTTGCAGTGTGTGTGCAGCACCATTGGTCGATCGCCGACGTAGCTGCGCAGCAGCGCGGCACCGAGCCGGGACAGCGTCGCACAAGCCCGGACATCGGCCTCCACCAGCGCCTGGGCGGCAGCTAACACGGCGGCGTCGCCTCGCCGCACCGCGGGCAGCACCTGCTGCACCGACCAAGCGAGGTGTGCCGCGGTGGGCCGGGCGCCGGCGATGCGGTCCGCGTCGGCCCGGACGGCATCGGCGTCATAACCCTGTTCTGCCGACCGCGCCGCCGCGAGGGCAACACCCAGCGCTCCCAGCGCGCCCAGCGCCGGCGCGCCGCGCACCACCAACCGGTGGATCGCATCTACCACCTGACTGACTGTGTGCAGCGCCACTCGCCGCTGTTGCGGTAGGGCGGTCTGGTCGATCACATCGACGTGTCCGTCGACCCATTGGATGGTGCGCATGGATTCCGGCTCCCAGGGTTCGGCTGCGGGCACCGTACGCGGTGCGCAGGAAGTCGCGCACCGCCCAACGGGCGACCCCCCGCACCGGTAGAGATCAACGCTGTGTAATCGGGGCGTACTCCCGCTCCGTATGGCCGGTGTAAACCTGACGCGGCCTACCGATCTTGGTTTCCGGATCGATCATCATCTCCCGCCAGTGCGCGATCCAACCCGGCAACCGGCCCAACGCGAATAGCACCGTGAACATCCTGGTCGGGAAGCCCATCGCCCGGTAGATCAGACCGGTGTAGAAGTCGACGTTGGGATAGAGCCTGCGTTCGACGAAGTAGTCGTCGGCGAGCGCCTTCTCCTCCAGTGCCAGGGCGATATCCAGCAGTGGGTCGTTGACCCCTAACTTATGCAGGATCTCATCCGCGGTCTTTTTGACGATCTTCGCACGAGGATCGTAGTTCTTGTAGACCCGATGCCCGAAGCCCGTCAGCCGGACACCGTCAGAGTGGTTTTTCACCTTCTTGACGAAGGCGTCCACGTCACTTCCGTCGATGCGAATGCGTTCGAGCATCTCCAGCACCAACTGGTTCGCCCCACCATGCAACGGGCCAAACAATGCATTGATCCCCGCCGAGACCGAGGCGAACAGGTTGGCCTGTGAGGAGCCGACCATCCGTACGGTGGAGGTCGAGCAGTTCTGCTCGTGATCGGCGTGCAAGATGAACAACAGATCCAGCGCGTCGGCCACCACCGGGTCGACCTCGTAGGGCTCCGTGGGAAGCCCGAAGGTCATTCGCAGGAAGTTGTGCACCAGACTCAGCGAGTTGTCCGGGTACAAAAACGGCTGGCCGACCGACTTCTTGTAGGCGTACGCCGCGATAGTGGGCAGCTTGGCCAGCAGCCGCACCGTGGAGATCTCCACTTGATCCTGGTCGAACGGATTGAGGCTGTCCTGGTAGAAGGTGGACAGCGCCGACACCGCGCTGGACAACACCGGCATCGGGTGGGCGTCGCGCGGAAAGCCATCGAAGAAACGTTTGAGGTCCTCATGCAGCAAGGTGTGCATGCGTATCAGGTCGGTGAAGTGATCCAATTGACCGCTGGTCGGCAGTTCCCCGTAGATCAGCAGGTAGCTGCTTTCCAGGAAGGTCGAGTGCTCGGCAAGCTGACCGATCGGGTAGCCGCGGTAACGCAATACGCCCGCGTCGCCGTCGATGTAGGTGATTTCCGACGTGCACGCGGCGGTGTTCACGAATCCTGGATCGAGGGTGACCATCCCGGTGTTGGCCCGCAGCGTGCCCAGGTCAATGCCGGACGCCCCCTGGGTGCCTCTGGTGACCGACATTCGATGTTCGCCGCTCGCGTAATGCAGGGTCACACTGCTATGATCACTATTAGTATGATCATCATCATGCTCCTTACGACCGTTGTTGGACGGTCGAACCGACACGTCGGACGCGGTGGCGTCAGTCATGACAGTCCTCTCACTTGTTGGGCGACACTTCTTGGGCCCAATTCGCTTCGTGGGCGCAACGCTGCGGTAGCTACTCCAACGTAACTCACTCGCGGGACAGTTTCGCCGGATCGAACTCGACCCGGCCCACGAACGCCCGATTGAGTAGCCAGAGCAGCAGTCCGACCGCCAGCAGGACCCCTGCGAGTAAGTATTGGTCGGGATCACGGCCGGACAACGGGGTCGCCAGGTAACCGCACAGCAGCGCACCGAGCCACGGACTCCACGACGGAGCACGGAAGTGGGCGTGCTCGACGGGCTTGCGGCGCAGCACCAGGCAGGCGACGTTGACCAGGGTGAACACCGCAAGCAGCAGCAGCGAGGTGGTCCCCGCCAGGCCGGTCAGCGGCACGAAACTGACCAGAACCACGGCGATCGCACTGGTGAACAAGATCGACACCCACGGGGTGCGCCGGGTGGGGTGCACCGAGCCCAGCGCCCGTGGAATGATCCGCTCGCCCGCCATGCCGTAGACCAGCCTGCTGGCCATCAACATGTTGATCAGAGCTGAGTTGATCACCGCAAAGAGTCCGATGACGGCGAAGAGGCCCAGCGGGAAGCCGGGAGCGCCGATCCGGACAACCTCGAGCAGTGCGCCGCTTTCCAGGGCAGCCAGCCGGTCGGCGGGGACCAGCAGCGACGAGGTGACGGCGACCAGCACGTAGATTACCCCGGCGGCAGCCATGCCGAGCAGCATCGCGCGCGGGAAGATCTTGACCGGCTTGGTGCACTCCTCGGCCATGTTCACCGAGTCCTCGAAACCGACCATTGCGAAGAACGCCAGCGCGGTGGCCGAGGTGATCGCCAGCAGCACACCGGAGTCCGAGGTGTCAATCTGGGTGAGCCTGCTCGGATCACCTTGACCCGAGCCGACCGCATACACGCCGATCACGATGATGATCAGAAGTCCCGCCAGCTCGATACAGGTGAGCACGAGATTTGCCTTGACCGACTCACCGACGCCCCGGAAATTGACCAGCGCGAGCAGCACGATGAAGGTGATCCCGACCGCCCAGACCGGCAGCGTGATGAATGCCTTGAGATACGTCTGACCGAACGCCACCGCCGCTGAGGAGGCGCTGGTGATGCCCGAGCTCATCACGGCGAAGGCGACGATGAAGGTCAGAAACGGGATGCCGAACGCCCGGTTGGTGTACAGCGCAGCACCGGCCGCCCTGGGATATTTACCGACCAGTTCCAGGTAGCTGAACGCGGTGAGGAAGGCAACCAGGAAGGCGCCGAGGAACGGTATCCACAAGGCGCCGCCGATCTCCCCCGCGACGCTGCCGGTCAGCGCGTAGATCCCGGTACCGAGGATGTCGCCGATCACGAAGAAGAACAGCAGCTTCGGCCCGATCACCCGTTTGAGTCCAGTCTGGACCTCATCACCGGGGGCCGTGTCCTGCGCCGTCGCCTCGCTCATGAACGCAGTCTGACGGCCGTCGGGCGCTGAGTCACGCACCGCGGAGTGGGCGCGGTGCCGGTCATAGGACCGTTACCAACGTCACGGGGCCAGCCGCGCAACCGTCCACTCGTCGTCATCACCGACGCGGTAACACAGCCGGTCATGCATGCGGTTCGGTCTGCCCTGCCAGAACTCCACACTCACCGGCCTGATCCGCACTCCTCCCCAGTGCGGCGGCAACGGCACCGGTTCGGCGTCGGCGAACCGGGCAGCGACCTGCTTGAGTGCCTCGTCCAGGGTGCGCCGGTCCGGCAATACGGTCGACTGCGCTGAGGCCCACGCCCCCAGCTGAGCACCCCGCGGGCGCGCCTGCCAGTAGGCATTCGTTTCCTCTCGCGTGGTCAGCTCGACCGGCCCACGCAGATGCGCCTGGCGGTGCAACGCAATCCACGGAAACGTGGCTGCAGCGAACCTGGTGGCGTTGATGTCGTGCATCTTGCGGGAGGTGTAGTTGGTGTAGAAGACCACACCGCGGGAGTCGAGGGCCTTGGCCAGCACGGTCCGCGAGCTTGGCAGCCCGTCGGCGTCCGCGGTGGCCAACACCATCGCGTTGGGCTCGGGAAGCCCCGAGGTCAGGGCATCACCGATCCACCTCGCCAGCTGCTCGTGCCAGGTCCGCGCCAGCTCAGCAACGTCGAGCTCCCCGGCGGGATAGGCGACCCGCATCCGAGCCAGATCGGCGGCCGGTTCGCCCGGTTGCGCCCACCCAGCCGCCACGCCGCACACTCCCTGTCACGCTCCAACCGGTCTGAACATACGTCCTCGACAGCCTCTTGACCCCTATTCGGCCTCGTTCGGGGTAGGACGCATTGCAGCCGGGCAAGCCGGGGGTGCACAGTTAGTCAGCTCGCGCGGCGCCGCAGAGTGGCGTGCGCCCCACCCAGAAGGTCGGCCGGCGACCCGCGCGTACCCACATGGAGGGCGATCGCGCGAGGAGGCGGAGTGACTGCGGTGAAAGTACCTGCGGTGAAGGCAACTGCGGCGAACGGGCTGGTGGACACGCCCGCGGGTTTCAAGCCAGGGCTGGAGGGCGTCGTCGCCTTCCACACCGAGATCGCCGAACCAGATCGGGACGGCGGCGCGTTGCGCTACCGCGGTGTGGATATCGAAGACCTTGCCGGACACGTCACCTTCGGAGACGTCTGGGCGTTGCTGACCGACGGATGCTTCGGGCGCGGCCTGCCGCCCGCGGAGCCCTTTCCACTTCCGGTGCACACCGGTGATGTCCGGGTCGACGTGCAAGCCGCGTTGGCGATGCTCGCCCCGATCTGGGGCTACCGGCCGCTGCTGGACAGCTCCGACATCGAGGCGCGCGCTGAGTTGGCCAGAGCGTCGGTGATGGCGCTGTCCTATGTGGCGCAGTCCGCCCGGGGAATCCACCAACCGGCCGTGCCGCAGCACCGGATCGATCAGTGCTCCACGATCACCGAGCGCTTCATGACGCGCTGGCGTGGCGACCCGGATCCGGCACACGTCAAAGCCGTGGACGCTTACTGGGTCTCGGCCGCCGAGCACGGGCTCAACGCCTCGACGCTCACCGCTCGGGTCATCGCCTCCACCGGCGCCGACGTCGCCGCCTGCCTGTCCGGGGCGATCGGCGCGATGTCCGGCCCGCTGCACGGTGGCGCACCGGCGCGGGTACTGCCGATGATCGAGGAGGTGGAGCGCACCGGCAATGCCACCGCGGTGGTCAGCAAGATACTGGATCGTGGTGAGCGGCTGATGGGATTCGGCCATCGGGTCTACCGGGCCAAGGACCCACGAGCCCGGGTACTGCGCCGGATCTGCAAGGAGCTCGGTGCGCCGCGCCACGATGTGGCGGTGGCCCTGGAGCACGCCGCGCTGGCCGAGCTGGCCGATCGGCGGCCGGACCGCATGATCGAGACCAACGTCGAGTTCTGGGCGGCGGTGATCCTCGACTTCGCGCAGGTTCCGCCGCACATGATGCCTGGGATGTTCACCTGCGCTCGCACCGCAGGCTGGTGTGCGCACATCATGGAGCAGAAACGCACGGGCCGGCTGGTCCGGCCTGCGGCGCGTTACGTCGGCCCCAACCCACGGCGACCGCAAGATGTCGAAGGCTGGGCCCAAATCGAACCTTCCTAAACGCTGACCGCAGCGTGCGGTTCCTGGCGCAGCGCGTACCGGGCGAACAGTTGGCCCTCGGATTCCAGCAGCCAGATCAGGTCGAGACCGACGGGCTGGGCCAGCGGCGCCCCATCGACGATGGACAGCGCTCCGGCGCTACCGGCCAATGCCGGCGCGATGGCTAAGAACAGCTCGTCGACCAGGCCGGCGGGTAACAGCGAGGCGTTGAGCAAAGGGCCGCCCTCGCAGAGCACCGAGCGCACGCCGTGCTCAGCACGTAACCGGGCGAGCATCGTGGCCAGGTTCAGCTCCTCGCCTGGCACCGGCCGCAGGTAACTGACTTGCGCGGCACAGTCTGCAAGTTCGGCGGTGCTGGCCGTGAGAATGACCACCCTGGAATGCGGGTCGGCCATCAGCGGCAGGTCAGACGTCACGGTGAGCCGGCGGCTCACGACGACGGCGAGCGGGTCGGGCGCCAACCCGCGGGTGACCCGGCGCTCCCGGCGCTGCGGGTCGCGAACCAGGCGCCCGTACCGCTCGATGCGCACCGTGCCCGCGCCAACCATGACCGCATCGACGTGCGCCCGCAGCTCATGGAACAGCTGACGGTCCGCGGTGTTGCTGATGGGGGCGGTGCGGTGCGCCACCGTCGCCATGCCATCGGCTGTGGTCACCATGTTGAGCACCACGTACGGGCGGTGCTCAGCGGCCAGATCGGCGAGTGCGAGGCTCTGCACTGCTTCGACGGCGGTCACGGTCCCTGGCTCAGGCAGCAGCCGGCGAAGCGACACCGGAGTCGCGCTCACGCCGGATGCCCCGCGGCAATGTTCTTGGCCCGGTGGAACTCGAAATGCGACTGGTTGCCTTCCCGATGGGCCGCGACCGGCTCGAGCAGAAAGCCGACGTGGTCACCCACGTCGAACCGCTCGAGCACCCGTCCGACGAACCAGTTGCCGCACTCCTGGAGGATCGGCAGCCCGCCCGGGCCGGGCTGCCAGGCGCAGCGCGCGAACTTGTCCTCGTCGTCACCGCTGTGGCCGCCGAACAGCTGGGCGAGTGCCTCGGCCCGCCGCGGCACAAAATGCACCGCCATCAGGTCGGCACTGTTCGCCACCCGGTAAGTGCGGTTCTTGCGCGACAGGCAGACCAGGAAGCGCGGCGGATCGATGCTGCTCTGGGTGCAGAACCCGACCAGGCAACCAGCCCGCTGGTCACCGGCGCCGACGGTGATGATGAACATGGAGTAATCGAGCTGCCCAACAAGGTCATGGAAAGTGCCGTGGGCGTCCATAGCGGCCAACCTACCCAGCAGGTGACCGGCCCCAACGGAGCGCCTGAGTACGGTGATCGACGTGGAGCACATATCCGCCGGCAAGGTGCGAGACCTGTATTCGCTAGACGACGACATCCTGCTGGTCGCCTCAGACCGGATCTCCCTGTACGACGTGGTCCTCCCGACGCCGATTCCCGATAAGGGCGCGTTGCTGACGCAACTGTCGGTGTGGTGGTTCGACAAGCTCGGTGATGTGGTGCCAAACCATCTGATCTCCGCTACTGATGTGCCGCCGGAATTCACGAAAAGGGCGATCCGCGCCAAGCCACTGCAGATGATCCCGGTCGAGTGCATCGCTCGTGGCTACCTCGCCGGCCTGGGCCTGCGTGAGTACGACAAGTTCGGCACCGTATCGGGTGTTGCACTGCCTCCCGGACTGGTCGCGGGTAGCCGGTTACCCGAGCCGATCTTCACACCGACCACGAAATACTCGGACACCGGGCATGACGAGTTCATCACCTTTGACGACGTGGTGCGCGAAACCGGACGGGATACCGCGCAACGCCTCCGTGACCTGACCCTTGAGCTCTACACCGCAGCCGCCGAGCACTCCGCAGGCAACGGCATCATTGTCGCGGACACGAAATTCGAGTTCGGTTGGGACACCGGCGGGCAATTGACGCTCGGAGACGAAGCGCTCACGTCGGATTCATCGCGCTTCTGGCCTGCCGCCACCTGGCGGCCCGGGCAGCCGCAGCACTCCTTGGACAAGCAGTTCGTCCGAGACTGGTCGATCAGCACCGGATGGGACACCGAGCCACCGGGGCCGGTCATTCCCCCCGCGATCGTGGCGGAAACGCGGCGACGGTACATCGAGGTATACGAGCGAATCACCGGAGCCTCATGGTCGGTGTAGCGAGCGGACCTGCGAAACTGGGTGCTCGGGCCAGCAACCATGGAGATCCCCACATGACGCAGACCGCCGAGCTGACCATCCCAGCACAGCTCAAACCCGTCGACGGCCGCTTCGGGTGCGGGCCGTCGAAAGTCCGACTCGAGCAGCTGGCCGCGCTGGCCACCGCCGGTGCCTCGATCATGGGCACCTCGCACCGGCGCAACCCGGTGAAGTCGCTGGTCGCGCGGGTCCGCTCGGGGCTGCGCGAGCTGTTCTCGCTGCCCGAGGGATACCAGATTGTGCTGGGCAATGGCGGCACCACGGCGTTCTGGGATGCCGCGGCCCTGGGCCTGGTCCGGGAGCGCTCGCTGCACCTGAGCTACGGCGAGTTCTCGGCGAAGTTCGCCGGAGTTACCAAGGGCGCCCCCTTCCTGGCCGACCCGGTGGTCGTCACCGCTGCGCCCGGGGATGCCCCGCAGCCCGTGGCAGACCCGTCCTGTGACCTGATCGGCTGGGCGCACAACGAGACCTCGACCGGTGTGATGGTGCCGGTGTGCCGGCCCGCCGGGTCGCAGGGCGCGCTGGTGGTGATCGACGCGACCAGCGGCGCCGGGGGCCTCCCGGTCCAGATCGGCGACGCCGACGTCTACTACTTCGCGCCGCAGAAGTGCTTCGCCTCCGACGGTGGGCTGTGGATCGCGCTGCTCAGCCCGGCCGCGGTGGCGCGGGTCGATGAGATCGGCTCATCCGATCGATGGGTGCCCGAGTTCCTCTCGCTGACCGTTGCGCTGGACAACAGCCTCAAGGATCAGACCTACAACACCCCGGCGGTCGCCACGCTGCTGCTGCTGGTCGACCAGATCGAGTGGATGCTGGCCGGTGGTGGGCTGGACTGGTGTGTGGCGCGCACCACCGACTCATCCTCGCGGCTGTACTCCTGGGCCGAGTCCTCGCCCTACGCAACGCCGTTCGTCACCCAACCCGCCAAGCGTTCGCTGGTCGTCGGCACCGTGGACTTCGCCGAGAGCGTCGACGCCGCCGCCGTCGCCGCCGTCTTGCGGGCAAACGGCATCGTGGACACCGAGCCGTACCGTAAGCTCGGCCGCAACCAGCTGCGAATCGGGATGTTCCCGGCCGTTGAGCCCGACGACGTTTCGGCGCTGACCGCGTGCATCGACTGGGTGGTCGAGCGGCTCAGCTGAGGTGTCAGGCTCCGCGGCCTGGGCGGCGGCGCGCCTCCCCCGGCGCAGCCAGTCACCCACCTACGGTGGCGGCTAGGAGATGCGGACGTCGAGGGATGCGCGCGCTGCGGGTGGTCGGTCTCGGGATCGACGGCCGCACGGTCATCCTTGAGACGGTGCCGCAGCGGCCCGGTGAGCGACCTGAGCGGTTCAGCATGCCCGTCGACGACAGTCTGCAGGCAGCGGTACGGGGTGATCTCCCTCGCCTCGGTCAGGCCGAGAGCGAGCAGGAGTGCCAGATGCGGCCCCGTGAGATCCAGGATCGGATCCGAGCCGGTGCGTCGGTCGAGCAGGTCGCCACGGCCGCAGGCGTCCCGGGCGAGCGGATCGAGCGGTTCGCCTACCCCGTGCTGCTGGAACGGTCCCGCATCGCGATGCTGGCCCAGCAGGCTCATCCGGTGCGCGCCGACGGGCCCGACGTGCGCACCCTGGAGGAGGTCATCACCGAGACGTTCCGTCGGCGTGGTCACGACGTGGAAACGGTGACCTGGGATTCCTGGCGCGGGGAGACCGGCAAGTGGCTCGTCCAGCTGCGCTGGCGGGCTGGTCGGTCGGAGAATCGGGCTCAGTGGACGTTCCATCCGGGGGCGCACGGCGGCACCGTGACCGCGGTTGACGACCA
>DASQVB010000080.1:0-4518 GCA_035640975.1 Pseudonocardiaceae bacterium | reverse complement strand
CTTTGGCGTGCGGAGCCCGGACGTCCGGGGCGCCGACGTTGATCCGCAGATAGCCGTGTTCTTTGAGCTTGTCCCAGGTTATGCCTTCCATGGCCGGGGCGTCCCAGTCGTGGAAGTCGATCAGCATCTCCTCATCGGTGCGGTCCCAGTAGTCGTCGTCGAAACCCATGGTCTTGGCCAGGCGCCGGAACAGCTCCACGTTGGGCACGCACTCGCCCGGCGCAGCAATCGCCGGCTGGTTGAGCGAGATGTACAGGTGTCCCCAAGTGACCATGATGTCGACCTGCTCGGCCTGCATGGTCGCGGGCAGGACGATGTCCGCGTAGCGGGCGGTGTCGGTGATGAAGTGCTCACTGACCACTGTGAACAGGTCCTTACGCTCCAGGCCGCGGACGAGTTTGGCCTGCGCCGGGCCTTGCGAGACCGGGTTGGAGTTGTAGACGAACAGCGACTTCAGCGGCGGGTCGAGCGCCAGTTCGCCGGTCAGGGCCGCCCCCAGATCAAGTTCGTTGATCACCCGGGTGCCCTCGGGGATCCACTCGGGCTTGCAAATCTTGTCGAACTGGGTAGGGAACTCCCAGATTGGCATCTCCACCGTGCCACCACCAACGTGCCGCCAGGCGCCGACCAGGGCGGGCAGGCAGGTGATGGCGCGGATCGCCTGGCCGCCGCCCCTGCTGCGTTCGATCGCCACGCCTTGGCGAATCGCGGCCGGTTGGGTGGTGGCGTACTCACGTGCCAGCGTGCGGATGGTCTCGGCCGGAACACCGGTGATCTCTGCGACGCGCTCGGGCGGGTACTGGGCGGCCCGCTGCGCCAGCTCGTCGTAGCCAATGGTGTAGTTGTCGACGTAGTCGACGTCCACCAGGTCCTGAGTGACGATCTCGTGGATAAGACCCATGGCCAGCGCGCCATCGGTGCCCGGACGGATCGGGATGTGCCAGTCGGCCTGGCGGGCGGTGCGGGTGCGTACCGGGTCGATCACGACGACCTTCGCGCCCTTTTTCTGGGCTTCCAGCACGAAGGGCCACGCGTGCAGGTTCGTGCTGGTCATGTTCATGCCCCACACGATGATGTACTTCGAGTAGGCCATGCTTTCGACGTCGAGACCGCCGGTGGGGCCAACAGTCATGATCCAGGCGGTCGATGAGCCGGACTCGCAGTAGGTCTTTTCCGCCACGCTAGAGCCCAGACGGTTGAAGAACGCATCACCGGAAGTGAGACCGTTAAGCACGCCCTGATGACCCAGGTAGGCGTGCGGCATGATCGCCTGCGGACCGTACTCGTTGATGATCTCAGTCCACCGAGCTTTGATCTCGGCGAGCGCGTCGTTCCACGAGATGCGCTCGAACTGCCCTGAGCCCTTCGGCCCGGTGCGGCGCAACGGGTACAGCAGGCGGTCGGCCTGGTAGTGGTGCGCGGGAAAGTTCTTGAGTTTGACGCACAGGCCACCGCGCGTCATAGGGTGATCCGGATCGCCTTGGACGTCGACAAGCTTGCCGTCGAGAACGTGGTAGAGCATCGCACAGGTGTCCGGGCAGTCGTGCGGGCATGCGCCGCGAACGATCTTCTGCTCCTCGGAACCGACTTCTGGTGCAAGCGTCATCGCGAAGCGCCTCCCCGAACGGGACGATGAAGATGAATATGAACGGCCACATCGCCGAAGCGACGCATCAAGTGAGACAAGAGCGAGTTACTCGTACGTGACATAGGAGTAAAGGCCTGTAACCGTTGCACTAATTCACGGTTGTCAAATCTTGGCCGGTTTTCGCAAGGGCGGAAAATATGAGAAGAAGTCTCCGATGGTGAGGATTGTTCGCGCGTATGAATCCGCAGATGGAGTTTGTCGCCAGGTCCGGCGACGGGAACCTGCCGATGTTGCCATCGGTGGATAGCCTGACCAAGAGTGTCAAAGCGCGATCTTTTTGACACTTTTTCATGGCACGCGGAGGTACCCCTGTGGCGATGACGTGGCCAGCCCTCGACACCCCGATCGACGCTGCGCGGTCACCGCGGGATGGTGCGGACCCGGTGGCCGAGTCGTTCCAGGCGTGGATGCAGACATGCGAGCGCTCCGGGTGGGTCGCCGCGACCGGTGCCGAACTCGTCGAGGTCGCCGCGGCCGGTGCGCGTGTCACGGTTGATCCGGTGCGGGCGGTGTGGTCGGTGCCCGCCTACCGGGCCGCGGCCATGGACGGCATCGCGGTGCAGGCCGCCAGCACGAGCGTCGCGACACCGCAGCGACCGGCCCTGTTGCTACCCGGGGAGTTCGACCTCGTTGACACCGGCGACCTGGTTCCGGACGGGCGCGACGCCGTGATCATGCGCGAACACTTCCGGCACCTCGACAACGGTGGCGTAGAGATCGACCATTCCGTCACGCCCGGTCGCCACGTCCGCGCTATCGCAGAGGACATCCAGGCTGGAAGGATTCTGCTGCCGGCTGGTCACCGCATTCGGCCGGTTGACATGGCCGCATTGGCCGCTGGGGGTCACCGCGAGGTCCAGGTCCGGCGCCGACCGGTCGTGGCCATCCTGGCGACCGGGGATGAGATGCGGTCGGTCGGTGCGGTTCTCGCGCCGGGCGAGGTGCTCGATACGAATTCGCTGATGCTGGCGGGGATGGCCGAGGAAGCGGGCGGCGAAATCCTGCGGCTACCCATCGCCCCCGACCAGCCGGATGAGATCGCCCGAGCCGTCGTGGCTGCGGCGCACCATGCCGATGTCGTGCTGGTGATTGCCGGTTCGAGCGCCGGCCGCGGCGATCACACCGCTGCGGTCGTGCGCCGTCTCGGACTGGTCGCGGTGCATGGCGTGGCGATCCGGCCCGGGCATCCGGTACTGCTGGGAGTGCTGTCCGGCCAGCGCCCGGTACCGGTGGTCGGGGTGCCGGGCTACCCGGCCTCGGCCGAACGTGCGTTCACGTGCTTCGTGTTGCCCCTGCTCCGCAGGATGCTCGGGACAGGGGGACTCGGGATTGGGGCATCGGCAGGCGACGACGGGTTGCCAATCCGGTTGGCCTGCGCGGTGAGATCGGCTGAGCACCTGGATGAGTACCTACGTCTGCGGCTCGCCCGCATCATCGACCCCGGCACCGGCCGGGAGGCTTTGGTGGCCGCCCCGCTGCAGCGCGGCGCCGGCGCGCTGAACGCGATGATCCAGACCGAAGCGGTCCTACGCATCCCCGTCGGAACGACCGGTTTCCCCGCGGGCGCCGAGGTGCGCCCCGTCCTGGTTGCCGATGCCGCATTCGCAGCGGCAACCACGATCATCAACGGCCTGCGCTCGCCGGCAACAGATGCCCTCCTGGAATTGCGCCACGATCAGTTGCCCCAGGGATCACTGCACTGGATCGAGGTCAGCGTCCAAGACGCCACCGACGCACTAGCGACTGGCTTGTGCCATGCGGTCGCGCTGGCGCAGGACCACAGCGCCGGCCGTGGTACAGCGGATCCCATCGCTGCGCTCGCCGAGGGCATCGGTGCGCTCACCGTCATCGAGATCGCCCGAACCGGCTCGACCAACGAGGTGCTCGTGGTGCCGGCACGCGCCTCCTACACCCAGCCGATCGCGGCACTGCGGGCAGTGCTGCGATCCACAGCCTTCCAGCGTCGATTGCTCGGATACCGCGGCTACTCCGCCCACAGCGCTGGCCGGGAGACCTGGCACGGACCTGACGACCAGCGAACCAAGTGACAAGGTGTGTCTCAGGTCAGTTTCGGACGCCAGTGATCACCGCAATATACTCATCTGCTTGGCGAGCGATTGTTGACGGGGCTGTTGCGTTGTGCGAAGGCGGGGCAGCCGTAATCGTTAATCCCTACTGGTCAGATCGCCAGGGCCAAGTCGTCGAAGGCAGTCAGGACCCGTAGGTCTACTACTTCCTCGGTCCCCAGTTCGTAGTGGCCGCGGCGGATGTTCTGGATGAACGCGTGCCCGGCGCTGATCACTTGAGCGCAGCGGAGTTGTTTGAGGCCGCGCATCGGTCGCAGGCGGGACTTCAGCCGTCCGTGGTCGGCTTCGATCGCGTTGTTGGCATATCGCTCGGTCACATGACAGACATCCCAGGAGCTTGGATGTCAAGCGGCGGCTTTCTCTACACGGTGTGACCATGCGGTGGCTTCGTCGTAGCGGGTACGGGTTTTGAGGCAGCCGTGCAGGATGCCGATGAGGCGGTTGGCGAGTTGCCGCAGTGCGGCGTTGTGTTCGGCGCCGTGGGCTTTGAGCTGGTCATAGCAGGCTCGGGCGCCGGGGGAGGCGTTGAGCGCGCTGAAGGCTTGGGTCATGAGGGCGTCGATGAGCCGGTCGTTGTGCACATACCGGGCCACCACGACCTTCTTTTTGCCCGAGGCGCGGGTGATGGGGCTGGTGCCGGCGTAGTTTTTCCGGGACTTGGCGTCGGTGTAGCGGTCGGGGTCGTCACCGAACTCGGCGAGCACCCGGGCGCCAAGGACCGGTCCCAGACCGGGCTGGGACAAGATGATCTCAGCGTCCGGGTGCTGACCAAAATGCGCATCG
>DASQVB010000079.1:0-6547 GCA_035640975.1 Pseudonocardiaceae bacterium | reverse complement strand
ACCGGAATGCGTTGCACATGCACGTCGAACACGGAGAGAAACACACTGACCCGTGGCCGCACCTGATCGTCGAACCCCAACTCAGGGGGCGCCGCTGCGAGCGCCACGCTGCTCACCGTGCCGTCGGCGGGGGCCACTGCGAGTACCGGATCCTGCGGGGGGACCCGATGTGGTTCACGAAAGAACGCTGCGCAGCACGCGGTCGCGACGGCGCCGAGGGCCGCTGCGGTTGGGGACAGCCGGCGCAGCAGCAGCGTGGCGACGGCACCCCCGGCCACAAACGGTCTGCCTGCGGGATGCATCGGTGGGAGCGTCTCGCGAGATAGGTCCACCAGGTGCCGCAATGTCGCGGGCAAGCGAGGGCAGGCCATGCGTTTGTGAGATCCTCGGGTCGTATGACGGGCGGGTCAGTGCACGCCAGGCGCCGCTCACCGTACGCGGGTGACGGGTAGTGAAAGACGCCGGGGATCCACCGTCCCCCGACGGCAGATCCCCGGCGCCGATAAAACCGTTCGACTGCTCCCCAGCTTCCCGAACGGTTTCTTCCCAGCGCCCCTGCGCCCCCCGACGGCGCAGGAACACTGCGCCTCTGGGATGACAACAGCTCGCCGAGCTAATTGCTTACTGTCAGTGTGCTTTGGCTCACGCCCGATCACAAGGTCGTTGTGGACGGTCGTGGTTTTCTCATACCCGCAAGATGTGACTGATCACGTGCCGCCGGTGCGCAATACTGCTACTTCGTCTCCTGCCGCGAGATGCGTCACGGCCTCCGGGATGTCGATCAGGCAGTCGGACCGGGCCAGCGCGCCGAGCAGGTGCGAGCCGGGGCCACCGACCGGCGCGACAGTGCCTGAAGTAGCGTCCAGCGCGCCGCGGCGAAACTGCCGAAGGTCCGCAGGTGACTCCAATGCTTCGGTCAGCCGCGCGGTGACTCGAGGCCGCTGCGCAGGCAGGCCCATCGCGGCCCGCAGCGCCGGGCGGACGAACAGCTCGAAAGACACTAAGGAACTCACCGGGTTGCCGGGCAGGGTCGCCACCGGTACCCCACGATAACGGCCGGCGCCTTGCGGACCGCCGGGCTGCATGGCCACCTTGCCGAACTCCACTCCGTGCCCGGTCATGGCGTCCTTGACCACCTCATAGGCACCGGCGCTGACCCCGCCGGAGGTCACCAGCAGGTCGATCCCGTCCAGCCGGGCGGCCAACGCGGCCTCCAACTCGGCGACGTCGTCGGGCACGAAGTGCATCAGCTGCGCCTCACCACCGGCCTCCCGGACCGCGGCGGCCAGCATCGTGCTGTTGGACTCGTAAATCTGACCGTGCTGCAGCGGTGTGCCCGGCTTCACCAACTCTGAGCCGGTGGCCAGCAGCAACACTCGAGCCCGGCGATGGACCGGCAGCTCGGCCTGGCCGACCGCGGCCGCGACGCCGAGCTGCGCCGGACCCAGCACCGTGCCGGCCGCTAGTACCTCGTCCCCGATCGCCACGTCGTCTCCGGCCGGGCGCACGCTTTGACCAGCGGACCGGGCAGCGAAGATTCGCACCTGGTGCAATCCGGCATCGGTGAGTTCCACCGGCACGACAGCGTCCGCTCCGGGTGGCATCGGGGCGCCGGTCATGATCCGGTGTGCGGTGCCCGGCTGCAGCGACGGCGAGTCAGTGCGCCCGGCGGGAATGTCCTCGGAGACTGGAAGCTGCACCGGCTTATCGGCGGTGGCGTCGGCGACGTCCACCGAGCGCACGGCGTAACCGTCCATCGAGGAATTGTCGAAGGGTGGCAGCGGCAACGATGCGGTGACCGGCTCGACCAGCACCAGGCCGGCGCACTCCACCAGCGGCAGCCGGATCACCGGAGTGGCGGTCAGCAGGGCAGCCACCACCTGGCTGTGCTCGTCGACGGATCGGGGTTTTTGCGCTACGGCCACCCTTGCATCCTGCCCGGTACTGGTGAACTGCACGCTGGCGAGGTCGGCGATGGCTGCGCCGATCGCTCACTGCGGGTAGCGTAGGTGTCGCTAACCGCTACCGCCATGGCGGGCAAAGCCGAGGGACGATGGCCCGAGGAGGATGACGTGGCCGAGGGCACGGTGAAATGGTTCAACTCCGAAAAGGGTTACGGGTTCATCGCGGCTGAACCGGGCCCCGACGTCTTCGTGCATCACAGCGCGATCGAGATGGACGGTTTCCGAACGCTGGCCGAGGGTGATCGGGTCAGCTTCGAGATTACGGCCGGCCGGGACGGTCGGGATCAGGCCACTGCCGTCCGCAAGCTGCCAGGGTCGTGAGTGCCTAACAGTGTTATAGCACTCAAATGCCACTGCCGAGGTCATAGTCCTCCTCGGACGGCTATGACCATGACTCGGCGAGACCAGGACCGGCGCACCTGCTTGCACTCACCGGGTGAGAGTGCTAAACACGGGTTAGCACTCGGCATCGTCGAGTGCCAGCTGTACCAACCCAAGCAACACAACACTGAGGTCGGGACGGTGAGTCCGGCGATTGCCGGACGTCCGTCGCGGGCACCGAGCCTGGCCGAGCACTGTGTCCTTGCCGCGGACCCCCCGCGGCGCCCATGACCGGAGGACCACACCGCAATGGCCAAAATGATCGCGTTCGACGAGGACGCCCGCCGCGGTCTCGAGCGCGGGATGAACCAGCTCGCCGACGCCGTCAAGGTGACGCTCGGCCCCAGAGGCCGCAACGTCGTTCTGGACAAGAAGTGGGGTGCCCCCACCATCACTAACGATGGTGTGAGCATCGCCAAGGAGATCGAGCTCGAAGACCCCTGGGAGAAGGTCGGGGCCGAGCTCGTCAAGGAAGTTGCCAAGAAGACCGATGACGTCGCCGGGGACGGCACCACCACCGCCACCGTGCTGGCTCAGGCACTGGTGCGCGAGGGTCTGCGCAACGTCGCAGCCGGCGCCAACCCGATGGCGCTCAAGCGGGGCATCGAGAAGGCCGTTGAGGCCGTCTCCGCGCAGCTGCTGAACTCGGCCAAGGAGGTCGAGACCAAGGAGCAGATCGCGGCCACGGCCGGGATCTCCGCTGCTGACCCCTCGATTGGCGAGCTCATCGCCGAGGCGATGGACAAGGTCGGCAAGGAAGGCGTCATCACCGTTGAGGAGAGCCAGACCTTCGGCCTGGAACTTGAACTCACCGAGGGTATGCGCTTCGACAAGGGTTACATCTCGCCCTACTTCGTCACCGACCCCGAGCGCATGGAGACCGTGCTCGACGACCCGTACATCCTGCTGGTCGCATCGAAGGTCTCCTCCGTCAAGGACCTCCTCCCGCTGCTGGAGAAGGTCATGCAGTCCAACAAGCCGCTGGCGATCATCTCTGAGGATGTCGAGGGTGAGGCGCTGGCCACCCTGGTGGTCAACAAGATCCGCGGCATCTTCAAGTCGGTCGCGGTCAAGGCGCCCGGCTTCGGCGATCGCCGCAAGGCGATGCTGGCCGACATGGCCATCCTCACCGGTGGCGAGGTGATCAGTGAGGAGGTCGGTCTCAAGTTGGAGAACGCCGACCTGTCACTGCTGGGCCGCGCTCGCAAGGTCGTCGTCACCAAGGACGAGACCACCATCGTGGAGGGTTCCGGCGACCCGGAGCAGATCCAGGGCCGGGTCAACCAGATCCGCAACGAGATCGACAACTCGGATTCCGACTACGACCGCGAGAAGCTGCAGGAGCGGCTGGCCAAGCTGGCCGGTGGCGTTGCGGTGATCAAGGCTGGAGCGGCGACCGAGGTGGAGCTCAAGGAGCGCAAGCACCGCATCGAGGACGCGGTGCGCAACGCCAAGGCTGCCGTCGAGGAGGGCATTGTCCCCGGTGGTGGTGTCTCGCTGATGCAGGCGAGTGCGGTGGCGTTCGAGAAGCTCGACGTGACTGGTGACGAGGCGACCGGCGCCAACATCGTCAGGGTGGCGTTGGAAGCCCCGTTGAAGCAGATCGCTATCAACGCCGGTCTCGAGGGTGGCGTAGTGGCCGAGAAGGTGCGCGGCCTGCCGGCCGGGCACGGCCTCAACGCGGCCACCGGCGAGTACGAGGACCTGATCAAGGCCGGCATCATCGACCCGGCCAAGGTCACCCGCTCGGCGCTGCAGAACGCGGCGTCGATCGCGGCATTGTTCCTCACCACTGAAGCCGTGATCGTTGACAAGCCGGAGAAGAACCCGGCACCGGCGGGCGGCGGCATGCCCGACGGCGGCGGCATGGACTTCTGATCTGCTAGCTGCACACCACAGGGGTCGCTCCTTTCACCAGGAGCGGCCCCTGTGCTTGTGCTGCCGGCCTGTTGAAGTGCGATAAGCATCCATACCGAGTCCCCGCGCTGTGGTTAGGCGTGTTTGGTGGCGGCGGTGGGGCCTAGCCCGAGCAGCTCTACCGAGCGCTTGCGCATCTCTACCTTGCGGACTTTGCCCGTGACGGTCATCGGGAACTCGTCCACCACGTGCACGTATTGGGGGATCTTGTACTGCGCGAGCTTGCCGGTGGCGTAGTCCCGCAGCGCGTCGGCGGTCAGCTCGGGTGCGCCCGGTCGCAACCGCACCCAGGCGCACAGCGCCTCCCCGTAGCGCGCGTCCGGTACGCCGATCACCTGCGCGTCCAGGATGTCCGGGTGGGTGTAGAGGAACTCCTCGATCTCCCGCGGGTAGACGTTCTCACCGCCCCGGATGACCATGTCCTTGATCCGTCCGGTGATGTTGAGGTAGCCCTCGGAGTCCATCACGGCGACGTCCCCGGTGTGCATCCAGCGGGCCTGGTCGATCACCTCGGTGGTCTGGTCGGGCTGTTCCCAGTAGCCGAGCATGACCGAGTACCCGCGGGTGCACAGCTCACCTGGGGTACCACGCGGCACTGTCAGGCCGGTGTTCGGGTCGACGATCTTCACCTCGAGGTGTGGGTGCACCCGGCCGACCGTGGAGACCCGCCGATCCAGCGTGTCGTCGGCCCGGGTCTGGGTCGACACCGGGGAGGTCTCGGTCATGCCGTAGCAGATGGTCACCTCGGTCATGCCCATGTGCTCGACGACCTGCTTCATCACCTCCACCGGGCACGGGGAACCCGCCATGATGCCGGTACGCAGCGAGGACAGGTCATGGGACGCGAAACCGGTATCGGCCAACATGGCGATGAACATGGTGGGCACCCCGTACAGGGAAGTGCATCGTTCCTGCGCGACGGCCGACAGGGTCGCCGCCGGTTCGAACGACGGCGCTGGATATACCAAGCAGGCGCCGTGTGTGGTGGCAGCCAGGTTGCCCATGACCATGCCGAAGCAGTGGTAGAGCGGCACCGGCACGCAGACTCGATCCGCCTCGGTGTAGCCGCACAGCTCACCGACGAAGTAGCCGTTGTTGAGAATGTTGTGGTGCGACAGCGTGGCGCCCTTGGGGAAGCCGGTGGTGCCCGAGGTGTACTGGATATTGATCGGGTCGTCCGGGGACAGCCGCGCCTGCTGGCCGGCGAGCAGCGACGCATCACCGTCGCGCACCGCGAACCCATCCCACTGTGCGGAACCGATCAGGACGACCCGTTGCAGGTCGGCACAGCGCGGTCGGACCTGCGAAATCATCGCGCCGTAGTCGGAGTTCTTGAACGACTGCGCGGCGACCAGCAGCCGGATCCCGGCCGCCTTGAGCACATATTCCAGTTCGCTGGTCTGGTAGGCGGGGTTGATGGTGACCAGGATCGCGCCGATCTTCGCGGTGGCGTACTGGGTGAGCAGCCACTCCGGGCAGTTCGGTGCCCAGATGCCGACCCGGTCACCCTTGCCGATCCCACCGGCCAGCAGCCCGTGCGCCATCGCGTCGACATCGGTGCGCAGCTGCGAGTAGGTCCAACGGCGACCGCTGGGGGGGTCCACCAATACTTCCCGGTCTTCGTGCCGGGCAACCGTGCGGTCGAAGTTGTCGCCGATGGTGTCACCCAGCAGCGGAACCTCCGAGACCCCCGAGACATAGGACGGCAGCGCAGGCACAGCGTTCACGACAATCTCCTTCCGGTAACACTGACATGCTCGATATCACCACCATCCCGCTGCGGGACCGTCGAGCACTCCGCAGTGCCGCGCAGTGGGCCGCGACTCAAGCGCCTCGCAGCCATGATGACGGTGTGAGGCCCCCCGATCCGGATTCCGGACCGCAGCTGGCGCGCCGGCTGAGCCTGGCCGATGCCGTAGTGCTCGGGCTGGGTTCGATGCTCGGTGCCGGGGTATTCGCGGCGTTCGCGCCGGCCGCAGCGGCCGCCGGCGCCGGGCTGCTGATCGCGCTGGCCCTTGCCGGGATCGTGGCCTACTGCAATGCCATCTCCTCGGCCCAGCTCGCTGCCCGCTATCCCGAATTTGGCGGCACCTACCGTTATGGCCGCCATCGGCTGGGACCGGTCTGGGGCTTCCTGGCGGGTTGGGGATTCGTGATCGGCAAGACGGCCAGCTGCGCGGCGATGGCGCTCACCTTCGCCGCCTACGCCGCGCCGGCCGGGTGGCAGCGGCCGGTGGCCGTGGCGGCGGTGCTCGGCTTGACCGCGGTCAACTACCGCGGCGTGA
>DASQVB010000078.1:0-7543 GCA_035640975.1 Pseudonocardiaceae bacterium | reverse complement strand
ATCGTTCTACGACGAGGCCCAGGCCCGCTCCGGCGCCAAAGTAATCGTGCTGGGTCCCAGCGTGGCGACCTACCTCTTCGGCGATGACCCCGCGGCTGCGCTGAACCGCACCGTCCGGATCAACCGCCAGACCTTCAGGGTCATCGGAGTGATGCAGTCTGTCGGGGAGCCGAGCGACAGCGTCGCGGTCATGCCGCTGGACACCGCCCGCCGTTACATCTTCGGCGGTGGTGACAAGATCAATCAGATTATCGTGCAAGCCACCCAGGCGGCCGCGGTGCCTGCCGCGCAGGATGAGGTGATCCGCATCCTCAGCGACCGGCACCGGATCAAAGACCCCGCGAATAGGGACTTCGAGGTCCAATCCCTGCGCAGCCGGCTCGACTCTTTCAACCAGATCCTGCGCATCCTCACCCTGTTCACTGCGGCCGTTGCCGCGATCTCACTGCTCGTCGGCGGCATCGGCGTCTTGAACATCATGCTGGTCTCGGTGACCGAACGAACCCGGGAGATCGGAATCCGCAAAGCGATCGGCGCCACCCGCCGCGCGGTTCTCGAACAGTTCCTTATCGAGGCTATCGTCTTAGCCGGCCTCGGCGGAATCATCGGCGTTCTCGTCGGAATCGGCCTGTCCGAGCTCGGTGCCACCATCGCGCCCACCCTCGGCCCCACCTTCGAATCATTCGCACCCGCGGTGACCATCCCCTCCATCGTGGTCTCGTTCGCGATCAGTCTCGCGATCGGCCTTATCGCCGGCGGCTACCCGGCCAACCGCGCCGCCCGGCTACGGCCCATCGAAGCACTCCGTTACCAGTGACTGCCACGACTCACCCGCTCCGGCGCGTAACACCCCGTAACTCACAGCGTTGTCAGGCGTTGCACAGCGAAGAAGCCGATGACAGGGGGGAACCTCGCTGTGACCACGATCCCGACCAGCCCGACACCGCAGGCACCAGCTCGGTCCCACACGGCCCGGATTTTGGCGGCGCTCGGGTTGGTGGCTGTGCTGGGTGCGGGGGTTGCGTGCGGCAGCGAACCGTCAGCTCCACCTACCGGACGGGTGGAGCGGGCCGCGGTCGTCACGAAGGTGTCCGCGTCAGGTTCGTTGGCCGCCATCACCGAGAAGAACCTGGGGTTCCCGAAAGGTGGGCAGCTCGAAGAGGTACTGGTCAAGGTCGGGGATCGGGTGAGCCCGGGCCAGGTCTTGGCGCGCACCGATGACTTCGAGCTTCGGCAGATGTTGAACCAGCTGCAGGGGCAGCTGAATTCCCAGCAGGCATTGTTCGGCAAGCTTGTCAATGCGACGACGGTTGAGGGCGCAGGGGAAGCGCTCGACCAAGCCCGGCAAATTCTGGTGGCGTCGCAGAGGCTGGTCGATACGCAGCTGGCTGCCGATGCTTCGGCGGTAGACCAGGCGAGGCGGCAGTTGGACTTCGACACTTTCCTGCTGAACAAGGCTCAAGAACAGTTGCGTGCCGACCAGGTATCCTGCGCCGCAACCGGGGGTATTCCCTACGCTCCGCCCCCGCCCGGTAACGGCTCAGGTGCTCAGGACGGGCGACCTGACTCGTCGGTTGGTGTGGGACCGGCTCAGGCGGAACTGGACAACCCCGCCCGCGTAGGTCCCGCAGGCGTGGGTACCACCCCCCCAGGTCCGGCCGGCAGTGCCAACGGCAACCCGGCATGTAACCGGATCCCGACAGACCAGCAGGCGGTTGTCAATGGCCGTCGCCAGGTGATGACAGACAAGGCCGCTCTCGACGCCACGCAGCAGAAGCTGAATGTTGATCGCGCATCTGGTCATGTCTCGATCGAGAATGCGCGCCAGAGCGTGATCGCCGCGCAGAACAACCTCGACGCTGTGCGCTCGGACCGGCCGTTTGACATCGAACAGCAGGTTGCGCTGGTGGCCAGCGCGCAAGCCCAGGTCGCTGCCGCCCAGCGGGATGTGGACAACACCGTGCTGCGCGCCCCGGTCGCGGGCACCGTGTCCGTCATCAACGGCGTGCCGGGGGAGTACATCGGCCCCAGCCAGAACACCACTCCACTCGCGCCGGGAAGCTTTGCGCCTATTCCCGGACTTACTGACTCCGCGGCGAGCAGCGTTTCCCTGGGTAACTCCACCGGTGGTACACCGCGTCCTGGCGGCAACCAGTTCTTAGTTCTTAGCGAAATCAATACCTTCCAGGTGGTTGTCCCGTTTGAGGAAGCTGACGCTGCGAAGGTCGCTCCTAACCAAAAGGTCGACGTATCATTCGATGCCGTGCCGGATCTCACCCGGGCCGGGACGGTGGTCGCTGTTGCTCCCACTGGCAGCAGCATCTCCAGCGTGATCAATTACTACGTCACCGTCGTGCTGAACGAGACCGATCCGCGGCTCAAGGATGGTCAGACCGCTCAAGCACGAGTGGTGACCAACCAGGTTGAGGACGTCCTCACCGTTCCTAACTCGGCTGTTCGCAAACGAGGCGACCAAAGCTCCGTCACCATCGTCGATGCCGATGGTGTACAGCAACAGGTCAGGTTCCAAGCCGGCCTTGTCGGAGACGATCGCACCCAGGTCATCTCCGGCCTTAAAGAAGGCCAGCAGGTCGTCCTCCGCGACGGCGTGTGACGGCCTCATGCACCACGTGGGATCGCAAACGCATCCAAGATGCACGACCGATCCTTTGCCTGCTCCCATGTCACCTGCGTCACCAGCACAGCAATGGCAGAGGTCTTGAGGACTTCGGCGGTTCCGGTCAGCAGCTCCAGGAAGTCTTCAAGACCTGGGTTGTGACCCACCAGAACCACTGTCGACGCCTTGTGCGGCAATTCCTGCGTAATCCTCAGAAGTTCTCCGGCCGAGGCGCCGTAGAGGCGGCCGTCGTGGCTGACTCGAGGCATTGCATCCAGTTGTGCGGATGCAAGGTCCCAGGTGTGGACGGCTCGCACTGCGGGCGAGCACAACGCTAGATCGATCTTCGCGAGCTTCTCGCGCAGCCAGCGGCCGGCAGCGGGAGCGTCGCGGCGCCCACGTCCGGACAGCGGCCGCTGTATGTCGGGAATACCTTCGGGCCATGCCGATTTCGCATGCCGGAGGAGGATCAGCGTGCGTGTCACAGTTGCGGCCTCTCGACGCTCATTCCAAGGCGAGGGTACGCAGCACCAATCGCGCAGCGTCACCACCTGACTCCTCGCCGATCGCAAGGGCGGCCGGAACGTCGAGGTCGTTGCACAGGGCAGCGACGACGGCGTCCGATGCTGCTGATGAGGTTTGCGCTGTCCCAGCCGCGGAGTACAGACGATCGAGCTGATCGGCCTGCGCATCGACGTCGGCGGCGCGGAAGTCCCAGGCTTGGTGCCAGCGCCGGTTGAGCAACAGCAGCCGCACCGCTGCGGCGCGATGGTGTGCGAGCAGGTCCCCGACCAGCACCAGGTTGCCCGTCGACTTGGCCATCTTCGCACCGCCCACAGTGACGGTCCCGATCGGGAACTCGGTCCGCGCGAAGGGGGCGACGCCGGTCGCCGCCTCCACCATGGCGGCCTGGTAGGCGTGGTGCGGGAAGCTGAGATCGGCCCCACCGGCCAGGATGTCGACCGCGGGGCCGAGCACACCTAGCGCTATGGCGGCGCATTCGCCGTGCCAGCCGGGGCGTCCGCGACCCCACGGGCTAGGCCAGCCCGGCTGGTCGTCGGCCGACGACCGCCACACCGGGACGTCGAACGGGTCGTCGCGCGCCTGCTCGTCGGATGGATCGTCGAACTCGGCCGCGAGCTCCGCCGCACGGTCCAGGCTCAGCCCGGCCTTGGCGGGGACATCGGCACCACGGAAGTAGACCGCGCCGTCGCGCTGGTAGGCGCGGTTTGTGGCCAGCAACGCTGCGGCCAGCTGTACCACCCGCCCGACATGGTGCCGGGCTCGCGGCTCATGTTCGGGTCGGCGCACCCCCAGCGCGGCCATATCCCGACCGAACAGGTACTCCTGCTCCAAAGCGAACTCGTCGAAATGCCGGCCGCGTTGCATGGCGGCACGGGTCAGGACGTCGTCGACATCGGTGACATTGCGGCAGGTCACCGTCTCAGCCCCGGCCAGGCGTAGCACTGCAGCGGCCGCGTCCGCCCACACGAACGTGCTGGCATGCCCTAGATGGGTCACGTCATAGGGGGTGATGCCACAGACGTAGAACCGGGCCGGGCTGACGACCGGCAGCGCACGGTCACCCAGCCGGATCCTGTCGGTGTACTCGCGACGACCGCGGTGATCCATGCCTCCATCCTGCCTCCATCCGCCCCGATTCGGCGGATGCCCTCGCCCAGAAGGCGTGCCCATAGGCGTCATGGGGACATCATGGGGATATGAGCAGCCGTGACCGGGACCTCACCGGCCGGGCCCGCAACGCCAGGCCCCGAGATGCCCAAGGTCGGCCGCTGCCGCACGGTGCGCAGGGAGTCAACCGGGTTCCAGACGACGTCGCGCTGAGCGCGGGGGAGGCTGTGCGGCTAGCTCAGCAGCTGATCGACGATGGTTACCCGTTTCACGCTCACGAGGTCTTCGAAGGGGTGTGGAAGGCGACTTCGGGGCAGCAACGCAAGCTGTGGCAGGGCCTGGCGCAGCTCGCGGTCGGCCTCACTCACATGCAACGGGGCAACCCGAAGGGCGCGGTGGCACTACTGCGCCGCGGCGCGGATCGAATCGACCCATACGTTGCCGACTCCTCGCACGGACTGGACATCGCGGGCCTGGCCGGTCACGCCCGTGCGCTCGCTGCGCGCGTCGAGAGGGACGGTCTGGACGCCGTGTCGTCGGTGGACCTGAGACCCCGGCTTCTACCGAGACCATTCGAATAGATCAAGCACCCTCAGGTGCCTACTACCTGCTGGCAACCAGCTTGGTTGCTTCGCGGATGCGGAAGCGGGGCCACTCCGCAAAATCAGTCCACCGAGCCTGCTTCACCGTCGGCCGACTCCAACGGCAACCCGGCATCGCGCCAACCGCGCATTCCGCCGGCCAGGTTGCGTGCTGGCAATCCCGCTTCGAGCAACGCTGCGGCCGCCCGCGATCCCCGCCCCCCTGAGCGGCAGGTGGTGACGATCTGAGTGCCGGGCGGTAATGCGGCGGCGTCGAGCTGCCCGATCGGCATGTGAACGGCCTCGGCGGCGTGTCCAGCGTCCCATTCATGCTGCTCGCGGACGTCCACCAGCACGGCTGCACCTGAAGTGATCAGCCTGCGCGCCTCGTCGAGGCTGATGGGCTCGGTGGTGATCTGGTCGGGGGAGCTCATGGGAACCTCCTCGGCATCGTCGCCAGCTTTACTCAACGTTACCGGAGTGCCGTTGGTTGCCGCGCCTGGCAGGCTGCCGGTGCAGGTGCGGCAGCTTGCCATCAGGCGGGGGAGGAACGCGGTGCGCATCGGGATGCCGTTGAACTACAGCGGCGGATTCGCCGAAACTGTGGCGGAGCTGGCCGACTACGAAAAGGCCGGGTTGGACATCGTGTTCGTACCCGAGGCCTACAGTTTCGACGCGGTCAGCCAGCTGGGGTTCATTGCCGCGCGCATCGAGCGGCTGGAGATCGCCTCAGGGATCTTGCAGATCTACACCCGCACCCCGGCGCTCACCGCGATGACCGCGGCCGGGCTGGACTATGTGTCGGACGGCAGATTCACCCTTGGCATTGGCGCATCGGGCCCGGTGGTAATCGAAGGTTTCCACGGTGTGCCCTATACCGCGCCGCTGGGCCGCACCCGGGAACTGGTCGAGATCTGTCGCACGGTGTGGCGCCGGGAGCGGCTGGAGTACCAGGGCAGGCACTACCAGATTCCACTGCCCGCCCAGCCTGGGACAACCCAGCGGGGCAAGCCGCTGAAGCTGATCAACCATCCGGTGCGGGAACGGATCCCGATCGTCATCGCCGCGATCGGACCGAAGAACGTGGCGATGGCCGCGGAGATCGCCGAGGGTTGGCAGCCGATGTTCTACCTGCCAGAGCGGGCCGCCGAGGTGTGGGGTGACTCGCTGGCGCAGGGCAGCACGAAGCGAGACCAGTCCCTGGGCAGTCTCGACGTCGTGGTGTCCGCCCCGCTGGCTATCACCGATGACACGGACGCCGCTGCCGGGTTACTCGACTCCCTCCGCCCGATGTTGGCGCTTTACCTCGGTGGTATGGGCGCGAAGGGCCGTAACTTCTACAATGACCTGGCCCGGCGCTACGGCTTCGAGGCCGAGGCGGACGCCGTCCAAGATCTCTACCTGGCGGGCAAGAAGGACGACGCGGCTGCGGTGGTGCCCGACGAACTGCTTCGCCAGACTTCGCTGATCGGACCGGCGGATTTTGTGCGAGAGCGGTTGGAAGTGTTGCGTGGATCGGGCGTCACCACGTTGAACGTGACCCCGATGGCTGGCTCTGCCGCCGGGCGGGTCCGGCTCATCGAGCGGATCCGGCACCTCGCCGGAGATCCGTAGAAACCGTGTCGCCGAAGGCGCCTGACACAGTGGACGGTCCGACCATTGTGGACAGGGTACGGCTGGCGTGGCACCGTGAGTGAATGCGCGACCTGAACGCCACCTCAGCCGCCTTACTGGGACTGTTGCACGACGGCCCGAGGACCGGGGGCCAACTGGTTGCGGTCGCCGGCGAGCGGTTCGGATCCTTCTTCAGTGTGACCCGCAGCCAGGTCTACCGCGAGCTGCCGGTACTCACCGACGCAGGCCTGCTCCGGCTCGGTAAGCGGGGAGCGCGGTCCAGCCAGCAGTACGTCATTACCGCTGCCGGCAAGCGCGCGTTCAAGTCCTGGTTGAATTCCACCGCTGGCTCGGACAACCTGCGCAGCCCGCTGATTCTACGCCTGGTACATGCCGGTCAACTCACTCCCAAGCAGCGTGCCAACTTGGTCAGTAGCGCCCGAGCCGGTTACCTCGTTCACCTCGACCAAGCCAGGGCGGAGGCCAAGGCTGCCACCGATCCGTACGTCAAGGCCGCGGCGGATTTCACCGTGGCGCACCGGCGGGCGGTGCTCAAGTTGCTCGACGCCATCCCCACGGACTGAGACCTGCTTGGCAGGGTCGAAGCATCTGGTCCAGAGAGCGGCTTGGCGGGCGACTAAGCTGGTTCGACGTGAACGCCGACGTCGCCGCCGAACTCAAAGATCTGGCCGGCACCCTTGCTGGGATCGAGGCTGTGCTGGATATCGACCGGTTGCGGTCCCAGGTGGCGACGTTGGAGCAGGAGGCCGGCCGTCCCGATCTCTGGGATGACGTCGAGCACGCTCAGCAGGTCAACAGCAAGCTTGCGCAGAAGCAGGGCGACCTGCGGCGGGTGCTGGGATTGCGGCAGCGTTTGGACGATGTGGAGGTGCTCTACGAGCTGGCCGAGGAGGGTGCTGATGAAGACGCCCGACGCGAGGCCGAAACCGAGCGAACGCGGCTGAGCGCTGAGATCGCGTCCTTGGAGATCCGGACGCTACTGGCCGGGGAATACGATGAGCGGGACGCTCTGATGACGATCCGCTCGGAGGCCGGTGGGGTGGACGCAGCTGATTTCGCCGAGATGCTGTTGCGGATG
>DASQVB010000077.1:0-2613 GCA_035640975.1 Pseudonocardiaceae bacterium | reverse complement strand
TGTAGCCCCGACGGGATTTGAACCCGCGCTACCGCCTTGAGAGGGCGGCGTCCTAGGCCGCTAGACGACGGGGCCGCAAGAACACAATGATCGCGTTCGCTGGGGTACCAGGACTCGAACCTAGACTAACTGAACCAGAATCAGTCGTGCTGCCAATTACACCATACCCCACCGGCTGTCCGATTCCAGGTCCGCCTGGAGTCCGGATCAGCGCCGCGAGAGATCGTAGTCGATCGACCGAGCAAGGTTCCACTCGACCGCCGGTAGCTCAGCCGGCAAGCCGGGTGACCAGCGCGGGAAGTTCAGCTAGCTGGCCGATCACCGAGATCCCAGCACTCTGAGGGAGCACGCCGCAGCCGGAGCGGTCCAGCCACACCCCGTGTAACCCGGCATCCCGTGCGCCCTCGGCATCGGTGTCTAGCCGATCGCCGACGTGCACGGCCTGGGCGGGATGTACGCCCAGGGTGCGGCAGGCCCTCCGGAAGATCGCCTGGTGCGGTTTGGCCACGCCGAGTTCCCCGGAGATCAGCACCGCGTCGAAGGCAGAGCCCAGGCCCAGCGCGCCGAGCTTCGCGCGCTGATAGTCGCCAGCTGCGTTGGTGATCGCGGCCAACCGCAGACCGAGGGCTCGCAGCGCGCGCAGACACGGCAACGCGTCGTCGAAGAGTCGCCAGGCCCGCCGCATGGCGGCTGTCCTGCGCTCCTCGCGCCGGACTACCTCGCCGTGGCAGAGGCTCTCCCCCCGGTATGCGAAGAAGTCTCTGGTGCGCTGTTGGCGCATCGTGTCGAAGTCGACTGTCCCGCCGAGGTAGCGCAGATAGTGCCAGTCGGTGAGTGCGCACCAATCGGCCCAGGCCTCATCAGTGCCGAGGAGCTCGCGCAGTCCGGCGCGGGTGGATGCCTCGTAGTCGACCAGGGTCGCGTCCACATCGAAGCAGACGGCAGCAACCGGGAGGGGCACCGACGGGGCGGAAGGCTGAGGAGGGCTTAGCTCGGGCGCGAGAGTCACTCGGTGCACGTTAGATCGTCGACAGGCCGCGTGGACTCTGCTGACCCGGTGAACTTCTCAACCCACGGTCTGGTCACTCTGTGCAACCGTGCTGCAGGGCAGCCTGTAACCGACGCAGCGAGCGGTCCCGGCCCAGCACCTCCATCGACTCATACAGCGGCGGGGACACGGTGTGTCCAGTCACCGCAACGCGGACCGGAGCGAACGCCTTACGCGGCGCGAGCGCCAAGCCGTCGACCAACGCCGACTTCAGCGCCTGCTCGATGGCCGGCGCGCTCCACTCAGGTGCCTGCTCCAGTGCACGAAGCGCTGCCTGCAGCACCGGTGCGGCGGTCGGCCCCAGCGCCTTGGCCGCTGCACCGGGATCAACAGCGAACTCCTCCTCCGGGGTGAGCAGGAAACGCAGCATGCCTACCGCGTCGGACAGCACCACGCACCGCTCCTGCACCAGCGGCGCGATCTTGCGCAGGACGGCGTCACGGGCTTGATCAATCACCAGCCCAGCCTTCGCCAGGTAGGGCAGCACCCGGGTGACGAACTCCTCCGCGGGCAAGGCCCGCAAGTGCACCGCGTTGATCGCCTCGGCCTTGCGCAGGTCGAACCGCGCCGGGTTGGCACTGACTCGCGATAGATCGAACGCTGCCACCAACTCCGCCGTGGTGAACACATCGCGGTCTTCGGCGATCGCCCAGCCCAGCAGCGCGAGGTAGTTGAGCAGGCCTTCGGGTAGGAAACCGCGGTCACGGTACACGAACAGGTTGGACTGCGGGTCACGCTTGGACAACTTGCGATTGCCCTCTCCCAGCACGTAGGGGAGGTGACCGAACGCCGGGGTGACCGATGCCACCCCGATCCGTTCGAGGGCCGCGTAGAGCCCGAGCTGGCGCGGGGTGGAAGGCAGCAGGTCCTCACCGCGCAGCACGTGGGTGATCCGCATCAGCGCGTCGTCCACTGGGTTGGTCAGGGCATACAGCGGGGAGCCGTTGCCGCGGACCAACACCGGGTCGGGCACGGTTCCCGACCTGAAGGTGATTTCGCCACGGACCAGGTCGGTCCAGCTGAGGTCCTCATCCGGCATCCGCAACCGCAGCACCGGTAGCCGACCATGGGAACGCCAATCAGCCGCTTGCTGCCCGGTGGTGTCGCGGTCGGCATTGTCGTAGCCCAGCTTGGGGTCGCGGCCTGCCGCCCGGTGTCTGGCCTCGATCTCCTCTGGAGTGGAAAACGATTCATAGGCCTCGCCCGCCTGCAGCAGGCGACGCGCGACGTCGGTGTAGATCTCGGCGCGTTCGCTTTGGCGGTACGGCCCGTACGGCCCACCGACCTCGGGACCCTCGTCCCAGGTCAGTCCCAGCCAGCGCAGCGCATCGAGCAGCGCGGCGTAGGACTCCTCGGAGTCCCGCGCGCTGTCGGTGTCCTCGATGCGGAACACCAGCGACCCACCGTGGTGGCGGGCGAAGGCCCAGTTGAACAGGGCGGTACGGATCAGTCCGACATGCGGGGTTCCGGTCGGTGAGGGGCAGAACCGGACGCGGACAGTGTCGAGATGGTTCATCGTCAGGCCAGCCTATCGGGGCCGTCACCTTGACCGCCGGACTGATCAG
>DASQVB010000076.1:0-3103 GCA_035640975.1 Pseudonocardiaceae bacterium | reverse complement strand
AGCCGGACGCTGCACCCGCTGCGGTGGGGCCACCTGGCAACACCAAGCCCGCGATATCTGTGGCCAGTGCAGCCGCATCACGGCACCAGACTCAGAGGTTCGATGGTTGGTCGACCACGCATGATGCCATGAAATCTCAGGATCTTAATTGTCGCGCTGTGAGCCAGGACCTGCCAACCAAGTGGCCAAGGAGAATTAGTGATGGATAAGTACGGCGTGTTGGAGCTGTCAGCGCCGGTCAGAGCAACTGACGATACCTGTCATGACCGCTGCGTAGACCTATGCGACTCGTTCATCTACGAGACGCAGGGGACTGATGACCGCAGAGAAGTTGCACGAGGTCCTGAACATGGTGCTAGACCACCTAACCTCGGAGGGCGCACTATGATTGCCGCGCCCGCGCCTGGCCTCCCGAACCCGGAGGTGGCCCGGTTGCAGCGGGTGCTGGAGGACGTGCGGTTCTGCCTGGAGCGGGGCTACTGGCAAGCCGGGCTGGCAGCGGCCCGCGCAGCGCCTTGACCCGCGACGAGGTCACAAGCAACGACTGCGCCGCGCACCTCACAGTCAACAAGGGCAAGCGGTCCTACCACTCCACCGCTGAACCCATGTGGGACACCGACCTACTCATCGTTTCGAGGTCAACCAGCTGAGTCACACTGACAGATACTGACACCGGGCACGCCGACATCGTGCCGATGATGAATTGTTGATTGCAGAGTCCAAGTTAATGATTTTCAAGATTGCCCACTGAAGCTACCTCGTTGAACGCACCTCAGGACTTGACCAATTGTGAGTATATCAGCGCGTCATCGTAGCGGCTCGTTACAGGAGGCGAGAGCCTCTGCCTGTAGGGCAGCAATGACGGTTATCTGTGAACTTACTCAGCGGACCCCAAATCCGCGCTACCGCTACCAGAGGCATCCTATGACTGCGCTCGAATTTCCGTTGCTGCGCCCTGTCATGGTGCCGTCGCTGCCCACGCAGCACGTAGCGACCGGTCGCAGTCCGTCCTGGTTGGACAAGTGGTTGTCGAGTAACGGCGCCGATCTGATCACCTGGCGCAGGCACATCCATGCCCACCCCGAACTCGCCTACCACGAGCACGGCACCACCGCACTGATCACCGAACTCCTCAGGACTGCCGGTCTGCAGCCCATGCTGCTCCCCAGGGGTACCGGCCTTATCTGTGACATCGGCTCTGGCCCACGGTGCGTGGCGCTGCGCGCAGACCTCGATGCGCTACCCCTGTCGGAAACCACCGGCTTACCGTTCACCTCCACTGTGGATGGGGTAATGCACGCCTGCGGGCACGACGCGCATACCGCGATCCTGATCGGCGCAGCGCTTGCCCTAGCGTCGGCCCCGGCGCTGCCCGGCCGGGTCCGGGTAATCTTCCAACCGGCCGAGGAGACGATGCCAGGTGGTGCACTCGATGTACTCGCCGCCGGGGGTCTCTCCGGGGTGGACCGGATCTTCGCACTGCACTGCGATCCCCGGTTGCCGGTCGGCCAGGTTGGTACCCGGCTCGGACCGATCACCTCGGCAGCCGACCTGCTCGAGCTACGGCTGTCCTCGCCAGGTGGGCACACGTCCCGACCGCACCTCACTGCTGATCTGGTGCACGCACTCGGCACCGTGATCACCGGCCTGCCAGCGCTGCTCTCGCGGCGGGTCGATCCGCGTTCGGGCGTCGTGCTCGTCTGGGGCACGGTGCAAGCTGGTCAGGCAGCCAACATCGTCCCTCGGGAGGGGCTGCTTCGTGGCTTCCTGCGCATCGGGGATCCCGACATCTGGGCTGATCTTGAGCCGCTGGTTCGGGAGCTGATCGCTGCTTTGCTCGCGCCCACCGGAGTCGGGTACGACCTGCGATACATCCGCGGCGTACCGCCGGTGGTCAACGAGCCAGTCAGCACCCAGCTGCTACGCGATGGCGTTGTTGCGGCGCTCGGCACAGATGCCCTGGCTGGAACCGAACAGTCCTCCGGTGGCGAGGACTTTGGCTGGTACCTCCAGCACGTACCCGGCGCACTGTGCCGCCTCGGCGTCTGGCCGGGTGAGGGCCCGCAGCCTGACCTGCACCAGCCCACCTTCGACCTCGATGAACGCGCATTGCCACTGGGCGTGCGAGTCATGGTGCACATCGCACTGATCGCCCTTGCCTCAGCAACGAGGATGTAACGTGCGGGCACCTGGGCCGCCACCTTTGTGATCGGTCGGCTAGCGATGTTCGGAAGAAGTTGTCCAAGCGCTCGTGGATTTCAAGCGGCGGTCCCCCGCCTGAGCCTGGATCCACCGCGGGAATTTGCCGGTGAGGGTGGGTCGTGACGCACGAATGCCCCTTCTGAGCAGGGGCGATAGGGCTTGTCGAGAGTCCTGTGTCACCGATCGGAAGGGCATCCGCTGGATGCGACTATCTCATGCTCGCCGCGCCGTGTCGGTGCGGTTTGATGATCCGAATCTCGTATCGTGCGTCGGGCTGGCGGCGGTGCTGACGCTCGCGGCCCGGTGCGGGCTGGCCGGGTTGGTCACCGACCGGATCCGGATTGCGGCGAGGGGCGGTGCTAACGCCGCGGCGAAGATCGTCGCGCTGGTCGCGGGGATGGTCGCCGGCGCCGACAGCATCGACGACATGGATCTGCTGCGCCACGGTGGGATGGGCAGGTTGTTCCACGAGGTTCGGGCGCCCTCGACATTGGGCACGTTTTTGCGCCTGTTCACCTTCGGTCACGTCGGGCAGCTCGACGCGGTGGCCGGTGGGTTCCTCGCGAGGTTGGCCGGGTCGACCCCGTTGCTGTCCGGGGTTGAGCAGGTGGCCTTCGTCGACCTCGATGACACGGTGCGGGCGATTTACGGATACGCCAAGCAGGGCGCTGGGCGCGGCTACACCGGCGTGAACGGGCTCAACGCGCTGCTGGCCACACTGTCCACTCCACTGTCGGCTCCGGTGATCGCGGCCACCCGGCTGCGGCGGGGCTCGGTGAACTCGGCTCGCGGCGCGGCCAGACTGCTCGCCGACGCCCTTGCCTGCGCGCGGCGCGTCGGGGCCACCGGACTGGTGATCGTGCGCGCGGACTCGACGTTTTATGGCTATGACATCGACGCG
>DASQVB010000075.1:0-6495 GCA_035640975.1 Pseudonocardiaceae bacterium | reverse complement strand
GCTATCGAGAGCGTGGTTGAGTCAACTGTCGCGCTGGCCGTTGTGTGCCCCCTCGCCGTCGGCAACTTGACATGACTGGTACACAACGCCGGCGCTAAGTGTGACCTCCCCCACCACCGACCTGACCATCGCCCCCGGACGGGTGGCGGGCTATGACACGTTCCTCAACAACGGGCCGATCAGTCTGGAATACAGCTCCTTGCCTCGGTTGGGTCCGGTGAACTTCGTAAGCGACTAGAGATCGAGGGGTCTCTAGTCGCTTGGGTGCACCTTCCCAATGACTGATGACCATGGGCTGACCAGCTCGTCGTAGGCGCGCTGGTGCCACCAGCGATCAGTGCCGATGAGATCACGGTTAACGAGGGCCCAAGCGGCGTACCCGGCGGCGTAGCGAGCGCTGGTGTCCCCAACTGGCGCACCGTCGTCGCGGTCACCACCAGCCGCATCGTGGCCACTGGTTCCCCGGTGGACTCGACCGCCACCGCGGTCAGCGAGCTCTTGTGCGGGTCGATCCCGATAGTGATCATGCACAGCCTTCCGTCGCGAGACAGGGGGGATCCCGCGACGGGCACCCTGACTTCCAGGTCGGTCCATGCCTCTGTCGAGCCACGTCACGGGCGGGCGACGGCCAGCAGCACGCTATGTGAAGAGCCAGCCCGGAAAGGCGGCAAGGAGCATCCGAGCCAACCGGCCATCGCCCTCGGCACGCTATGGGCTGCAGACCCAGCGGCCTGATCCACATCCAACAAGTCAGGGGCATCAGCCCCCGCTGTGGTGGAGTCAATGGTGTCCGAAGGTCATCGCGGGGCTTACTGTGGGTGTAGGGCAGCGACCCATTCCCCCGTGCCTGCGAGGTGTTGGCCTTGGTGTCCTAGCCTCCGAGTGCAGGTCCAGGGCAGGATTAGGGTTCGCGAACTCTCGTCAGTCCACTCAAAGCCACACGTCGGAGGCCTGTGGGCCGTATCGCCGGGGTCCGCGGTGGGATCCGGGTCACCTACGGCGACGCGCTCGAGCCCGTTCTGGGCACAGTTCCCGTTTCGGTGTCGAAACTTCCATTGAATGTCCATGTCGGCCTGCCAGTGCCACATTCGTGTGGGGCCATCCTTTGAATGACCCAAGATTTCAACGTGCGTCGAAATGCGTGAAGTCAGGCTCAACTGGCTAACCTTGATCCCTTCACGCTCTTCGGGAAGTGGTCTGGGCGCAGGCTCTGTAGGTGCAAGGTGTGACGCCGTGGCTTTGGTAGGCGGCAATGGACGCTGGGGGGTGTGCTCCTCGGTGCAGCGGTACCGGGCTGGCCCTGAGTGCTGATCTCCGCCTGCTTGTTTTCAGTAACAGTGCCGCTGATAACGCTCGTAGGTCGGAGCGTTCTGTCCCTGTATCCCGGCTGCCGCGGGCACCGGCGATGCGAAACGATCGAGTTTGAAAGTGGTAAGGCGGGGTTTCGTACGTCTGGTCGGATTGTTGAGTCACAGGTAGGTCATGGGCACACCGTTGGCCTTTCCGGTGTAGCTGTCTACCAATCTCGATCTCATGATTTTCCCGGTGCAGGTAGCGAGATCTTATGATCGAGCTAAAACCGCTTTTGCGCTGCCGGCCAGGAATGGGAAAAAAGGGTCGATGAGTCACTGCGGGCTCCTAAATAGTGTGGTTTTCTCTAACCCATCGGTTTCCGAGCGTACGTCGGTTGGGATGCGCCAGTTCGATGCCGGTGTCTTGGCGGCAGGCGTGGGTCGTCTCTTTATCTGTGTGGTTCTGTTGTAGCCTTGGTCACGGCTTGCACAACGAATGTGCTGCTTGTGGGTTGTGGACGTCAGTCGGCATTTCGGCGGACATCCTGTCCGCCACCCGGTAAACATAAAGCTGTCGTGGGAGGGTGGGACGTGCTGCCTTTGGGTTGCGGACGTGACTTGGTAAAGATGATGGGTTTGCAGGTCAGCGCCAGTGAGTTGCAGGCACCTTGCCCTGACCAGAGGTAGCGGTCTCCGCGTCTGAGGTTCCGGGACGGTCGGCGTGTCGTGACTCTGCGCGCAGCTCTGCTGCATGATTAGTCATTGTGATCATCCTTGCGGTCGGTTTGGTAAGCCTCAGTGCACCAGACCTGCGGAGTCTGGGGTGGTAGAAACTCGGGTGTAAATCGGGCAGAATCTGGTGGCATGTCGGATGATCAAGCCCCACCAAGGCATTCCGACCTTGTTACCGACCTCAGGGTGTTACGCCGTACGGGAAGGGGGCGTCTTCGGAATCGTGACGTGCCGGCCTTGGAGCGGGCGGCTCACCTGGCCAGCGCTGGTCTTCAGGATCGTGTGATTGCCATCGATGACCTGGTGGACCGTGCAATCGATAACCTTGATGACGGCCCGCTGGGGCAGGCGGCGAAGTTGCTCTTTGGGTATACGCCAGGAAAACGGGGTGTTGCGGTTAGTGAACTGCGCCGTGAAGCGGCCCGAATTTACGGCGTTACTCCTGAGTCCTTTCGACACGGGGCCGAGAAAACCATTATTGATGAAATCGCCACTGAAATACTAAGATTAATCAACCGGGACCGGGACCGTGTTTCGGTGGAGGTGGAGAACGGGAGCAATCCCTGGCAGCAGAGCGAGAATCCTTTCCCCGGCCTGGCGCCGTTCACCGTGGCGCTGAGCCGGGTGTTTTTTGGTCGCGCTGCGGAGGCCCGCGAGGTGAACAATCGGCTGCGCGGCATGGGCAGCACTGGGGGGATACTGGCCATCGTCGGGTCCTCCGGTTGTGGGAAGTCGTCCCTATTGAACGCCGGGATAGTCCCTCAGCTTGACAGCGACCCGGAATGGTTGACACTGCCAAGGTTGATTCCGGGAAGTGATCCCTTACCGGGACTATCCCGGGCGGTGACGGCCACGGCGCACCGTCTGGGGTTGGACTGGTCGGCCAGCGAGGTCCGCAGCAGGCTGGATGCGGGCAGTGATGGGCTGCGGTGTGTGGCCGACGAGCTGCTGGCTGCTGGCTCGGGCACGCACCAGCAGCTGCTGGTGTCGATCGACCAGGCCGAGGAGTTGTTCACCCGGACCACCCCGCTCGCCCTGCAGCGATTCGCGCAGCTGCTGCATGACGCCGTCGCTGGCCCCGTGCGAGTGGCCGCGGCGATGCGGTCGGAGTTCCTTGATGATCTGCGTGATCTTCCTGCGTTGGCCGGGGTGTCGATCGAGGTCTATTTGTTGGCCCCGCTGGGCCGGGAGATGTTGCGCGATGTCATCGAACAGCCCGCCAGGGTGGCCCGGCTGCGCCTCGAGGATGGCCTAGTGGCGGCGCTGGTCGCCGACACTAACAGTGGAGAGGCCCTGCCGCTGCTCGCCTTCGTCTTGCGCCAGCTGACCAACGGTCTACCCGTCGGAGGCACCTTGACCCTGTCCCGCTACCACGACCTCGGCGGTGTCCGCGGCGCACTGACCCGGCATGCCGACACCGCGCTCGCTGATGCCGTACGGGCCAGCGGCCTGACCGAACGCGAGGTGCTCACCGGGTTGACTCGTCTAGTCACCGTTGATGAGACCGGTCGACGCGCCCGACGACGGATGAAGCTCACCGGCCTGCCCGAGCCGTTGCACGTCGCGTTGCGGGTCTTCGTGGAGCGCCGCCTACTGCTGAGCTTCACCGACGAAGAGGGTCAGGTGTGGCTCACTGTGGCCCACGAGGCGCTCCTCACACAATGGCGACCACTGGACACCGCCACCGCCGACATCACCGTTGCCCTGCGCACCGCCCGAGCAGTCGAACAAGCAGCCGCAGACTGGCACAGCGCAGGCCGACCCGAGCACTACCTCTGGGATCACCAGCGGCTCACCGCCACCCTCGCCACATTAGAGATGGCTGGCAATTCCGGTCCTGGCGACGCTGCTGCGCCACCCCTCGTGGAGCTGGATGGTCAGGCGCGTGCTTTCCTCGACGCCACCAGTCGGCGCGTCGAGGCCATCCAGGAGCTTGAGCGGCGTCGCCGCACCCGCACGATCACCGTGCTGTCCACCTTGTTGGTGCTCGCGCTGATCGCCGCGGGTCTTGCGGTCTGGCAACAGCAACGAGCCAGTGGGGCCCAACGCCTGGTCATCGCCCGTGGCATGGTGGCTCAGGCCGAGCAGATCCGCGACCAGGATCCCCGGCGTGCTCTTCAACTCGGTGTCGCCGCCGCACAGTTCGACACCGGTACGCAAGCCCGTGCGAGCCTCCTCCAGACTCTCGAATCAACCCCCTACTTCAGGACTATTAGCGGCCACACCGACGCGGTGTACGGGGTGGCGTGGTCACCGGACGGGCGCGCCCTGGCCAGCGCCAGTATCGATCGGACTGTGCGGTTGTGGGATCTGAGTAATCGAGACCAGCCCCGCCCGCTCGGTGCACCCCTGACCGGCCACACCAACGAGGTGTACGGGGTGGCGTGGTCACCGGACGGGCGCGCCCTGGCCACCGCCAGCGCCGATCAGACTGTGCGGTTGTGGGATCTGAGTAATCGAGACCAGCCCCGCCAGCTCGGTGCACCCCTGACCGGCCACACCACCGCGGTAGTTGGGGTGGCGTGGTCACCGGACGGGCGCGCCCTGGCCACCGCCAGCGCCGATCAGACTGTGCGGTTGTGGGATCTGACTAATCGAGACCAGCCCCGCCAGCTCGGCGCACCCCTGACCGGCCACACCAACACGGTGTACGGGGTGGCGTGGTCACCCGACGGGCGCGCCCTGGCCACCGCCAGTGTCGATCGGACCCTGCGGTTGTGGGATCTAAGCAATCGGCACCAGCCCCGCCAGCTCGGCGCACCCCTAACCGGCCACACCAACACGGTATACGGGGTGGCGTGGTCACCCGACGGGCGCACCCTGGCCACCGCCAGCGCCGATCAGACTGTGCGGTTGTGGGATCTGACTAATCGGAACCAGCCCCGCCCGCTCGGGGCACCCTTGACCGGCCACACCAACGAGGTAAATGGGGTGGCGTTCGCCCCCGACGGGCGCGCACTGGCCACCGCCAGTGATGACCAGACCGTGCGGTTGTGGGATCTGGGCAATCGAGACCAGCCCCGCCAGCTCGGCGCACCCCTGACCGGCCACACCGACAGGGTAGTTGGGGTGGCATGGTCACCAGACGGGCGCGCCCTGGCCACCGCCAGCACCGATCAGACCACCCGGTTGTGGGATCTACCCCGCCTTGAGGGGTTCCGCGGCGATGAGGTCCGAGAAGCCTGCCTCCGAGCTGGCGGACCGCTCGACAAAGCAACCTGGGACCAAAACGTTCCCGGTATCAGCTACCAGGACTCCTGCCAAGGCCTGTGATCAGCCAGGTCGGCCGCCCCACCCTGACAGACCCCTCCAGCCGGCCGCGTGGCCTGCCCCCAACTTTGTAAGTGACGTGGCCCAAAGCTGAGTCACTCGGGGAGCAGATTCCCGTCACCTGGGCGCCGGAGGCGTAGCAGGCCTAGTGGTCGGGGTCAAGATCATCCAGCCGTGAGGTGCTCCATCCGAGCCCATTCCGAACAACCTCGCCGACGCGGCGGGATACCCACACCCCGCCGCTGTCCTGTGGCCTTCCAGCGCCCTCAAAGGCCCCCCTGCGCTGGTACTACCCCACTGCACACCACGGCCGACCCGGACACCGAGCATCGCGAACGCACGCTCACCCCGGCTACCACTGGCGGGTCGGCGCGATGCTACTAGCCAAGAACGCCTGCTCGGTCAATCATTACTACGACGAGCAGGACGGAAAACCCGGACGTGATGCGTGGTCAGCTGACCCGTTTGATTGAGACCATTGAACTATCTAACGTGAAGCTACGGGTGTTGCCTTTTGCAGCGGGTGCCCATCCCGGCGTGGATGGCTCGTTCACCGTGTTGGAATTCTCCGACCCCAGCAATCCGCGGATCGTTTATTTGGATCGGATGACCAACAGCGAGTACCTCGACGGCTTACGAGACATTGCGGCGTATCGTCACGCACACGAGCGACTACGGACATCCGCACTGTCTCCAACCAATTCCCGCGAGATGATCAACAGACTACTAGAAGAGCTGGTGAATGATTAGGGATGACGCCCGAGAATGGGACCGTTACCCGAGTACACAGACGCAAGAGTAGCTACAGCGGTATGACTGGAAATTGGAGCATATTCAGAAGGGCTCCGATAACGCTCTGAGCCGCGATAGCGGTGCGCCAGGGACTCAAAACCCCGAACCGCTGATTCTCGATCGCTGTTGTCCTTGCTGTCGTACCGCTGCGGGTGTGCGACGGGTCGAAAGCGTCCCCGGCGTCGATACGTGGGGGTGCGGTGAATGCGGTCATGAATGGACGATTCTGGTTGAGGAAGCGGTCACCGCAACCGAGTCAATGCTAGCGGTGTATCGGTCTCCGAGTGGCTAGTGAACATCACGGACACAACCAGGACCGCACGGTCGGCGACGAGCACCGCCATGGCGATGGGACTGATCCGTCCGCAGACATCACGCCGAGCCCTTCGACGGAGACAAGCTCGCGCTC
>DASQVB010000074.1:0-9273 GCA_035640975.1 Pseudonocardiaceae bacterium | reverse complement strand
CGCAACCAGCTGCGGATCGGGATGTTTCCGGCCGTCGAGCCCGACGACGTCTCGGCGCTGACCGCGTGCATCGACTGGGTGGTTGAGCGGCTCGGCTGAGGTGCCAGGCTCGGCGGCCTGGGCGGCGGCGCGCCTCCCCCGGTGCAGCCACTGACCCACCTACGGTGGCGGCGAGGAGATGCGGAGGTCGGAGGATGCGCGCGCTGCGGGTGGTCGGTCTGGGGACCGACGGCCGCACGGTCATCTTCGAGACGGTGGCGCAGCGGCCCGGTGAGCGACCTGAGCGGTTCAACGTGCCCGTCGACGACAGCCTGCAGGCAGCGGTACGGGGTGATCTCCCTCGCCTCGATCAGATCGAGAGCGACCTGGAGTGCCCGATGCGACCCCGCGAGATCCAGGACCGGATCAGAGCCGGAGCGTCCGTCGAGCAGGTAGCCACGGCCGCCGGCGTCCCAGGCGAGCGGATCGAGCGGTTCGCCTATCCCGTGCTGCTGGAGCGATCCCGGATCGCGATGCTGGCCCAGCAGGCCCACCCGGTACGCGCCGACGGGCCCGACGTGCGCACCCTGGATGAGGTCGTCACCGAGACGTTCCGCCGGCGCGGTCACGACTTGGGAACGGTGGCCTGGGACTCCTGGCGCGGGGAGAACGGCAAGTGGGTCGTGCAGCTGCGCTGGCGGGCCGGCCGGTCGGAGAACCGGGCGCAGTGGACTTTCCATCCGGGCGCGCACGGTGGCACCGTGACCGCGGTCGACGACCACGCCACCGGCCTGATCGATCCGCAACCGGCCGCGCAGCTGCGCACGGTGCCACCGGTGGCCCGACCCGAGGAGCAACTGGTCGAGCAGCGGCCGACTGCGCGCGCGGTGCCTGACGACGGACCGCCCTACCATCCGGATGAGCCATCCGAGGCACCGCAGCCCGTGGCTCCCAAACGCGCCCGCAAGGATCGCGCAGCCATTCCCTCCTGGGAAGACGTGCTACTCGGCGTCCGTTCACCCCGCACTTAACCGTCCCGCATTCTGGGGACAAAACGCGTTAATTCGGCTCCGTTGACAGCGTTCTGGCGACCAAACGCTGTCAACGTGAGGTGAAAATCAGGTGCCTGAGCGCTAGGGCGCGGCTAGCGTGCGGTGCGCGATGACTCCCCCCAAGCAACCTTCCCTGGCTGTGCTGCGCCGGTTATGGCCCTACGTCCTGCCGATGCGCGGCCGGTTGCTGGGCTCGGCCGCTGCGGCGCTGGGTTCGATGCTGGCCGGACTGATGATCCCGCTGCTGATCCAGCGCATCGTGGACGGCCCGATCGCCGACGGAGACCGTTCCGCGCTGGTGCTGCTGTCGATGGGGGTACTTGCGCTCGGGATCCTCGAGGCCGGTCTGATCTATCTACGCCGGCAGCTGGTGGCTCGTCCGACCACAGACGTCGAGAAGCGAATGCGGGCCGACCTCTACCACCACTTGCAGCACCTGCCGCTGGCTTTCCACGACCATTGGCGGTCCGGGCAGCTGCTGTCCCGCGCGGTCAGTGATCTGACCACGATCCGGCGCTTCATCGCATTCTCCGGCGTCTTCCTTGTGGTCAACGTACTCACCGTGCTGATCGGTTTGGTCATTCTGCTGGTGATCGCTCCGATCCTCGGGGTATTAGCCGTGATCATGACGGTACCGCTGGTGGTGTTGTGCCGGCGCTACGAGCGGCGCTACGAGCTGGCTGCCCGGCGTGCCCAGGATCAGGTGGGAGAACTGGCCACCATCGTGGAAGAGTCCACGCTGGGCATCCGAGTGCTGAAGTCTTTCGGCCATGGACCTCGAGCCACCCGGAACTTCCTGGCGCAAGCCCGAGAATTGCGCCGGATCGAGCTGACCAAGGTGCGGCTGCTCGCCGCCCTGTGGACGTTGATCATCGTGCTGCCGGAACTCACCCTGGCGGCGATGCTGGCCGTAGGCGGGTATGCGGTAGCGGCCGGATCGCTGACGCTGGGCACCGTCGTGGGCGCAATCGCCATCCTCAGCTACCTACGCTGGCCGCTGGACTCGCTGGGCTGGTTGCTTGCCGAGACCGGCAACGCCACCGCAGCAGCCACTCGGTACTGGGAGGTACGCGACGTCGTTGCCGTAGTCACCGATCCGCCGCGACCTCGCGCTCCGGCTCGTCCAGTGCGCGGTGCGCTTCGGTTGGAAGGGGTGCATTACCGCTATCCGGACGCCGTCACCGAGGTGCTTCGCGGTGTGGATCTCGAGGTTCGTCCGGGCGAGACGGTTGCGCTGGTGGGCGCCACCGGCAGCGGCAAGACCACCCTGACCGCTTTGGTGTCGCGGCTGGCCGATGTCACCGCCGGCCGGGTCCTGATCGACGGAGTCGACGTGCGGGATCTGGCGCTGGCCGACCTGCGCACGATCGTGGCGACTGCCTTCGAGGAGCCGGTGTTGTTCTCGGCGTCAGTACGGGAGAACGTGGCACTGGGGGCACCGGAGGTCACCGACGACGACGTGCGCCAGGCGCTGCGGATAGCGCATGCCGAGGAGTTCGTCGACGCGCTGCCTTGGGGACTGGACACCCGGATCGGGGAACAGGGACTGACTTTGTCCGGGGGGCAACGGCAGCGGCTGGCGCTGGCTCGTGCTGTGCTCGGGCGTCCCCCGGTGCTGGTGCTCGACGACCCGCTGTCCGCGCTGGACGTGCACACCGAGACCGAGGTCGAGGCCGCTCTGCGCCGGGTGTTGCGCTCGGTGACGGCGCTGGTGGTGGCCCACCGGCCATCCACGGTGCAGCTGGCCGACCGGGTGGCGCTGCTTGACGGCGGCCGGATCGCTGCGGTGGGCACCCACTCCGGCCTGCTCGCCGAGGTGCCTGAGTACCGCCGGTTGCTGTCGACAATGGACGATGCGATGGCAGCGCGATGACCGAGACCTGGCAGGGGGTCGCCGCCGAGGACGTCGATGAGATCGACACCGCCACCGGTTTACGACTGGCCGCTCGATCCCGTCGGTTGCTCGGCTCCCTACTGCGCCCGCACCTGCGCGCAGCGAGCGCCGCGCTTGGGTTGCTGGTGGTCGACCAAATCGCGGTGCTGGCCGGTCCGCTGCTCATCGCCGCGGCGATCGACCGGGGCATCCCGGCAGCACTGGACGGCCAGCCAGGGCCGCTGGCCTGGTGCGTCGCCGGGTACGCGGTGGCCGGGGCAGCCGATGCGTTGATCGTCGGAGCCTTCCTGCGGTTGTCCGGCCGGATCGGACAAGACGTGCTGGTCGACCTGCGGCGGCGAGTGTTCGCACAGACCCAACGGCTGTCGTTGTCATTCCACGAGCGCTACACGTCCGGTCGGGTGATCTCTCGGTTGACCAGCGACCTGGACTCCCTGCAAAACCTGTTGGACCACGGGCTGGAGGGATTGTTCATCTCGTTGCTGTCGATCGTCGGTATCGGCGCGATGCTGCTGGTGTTGGACGCCCCGCTCGGACTGGTGGCGCTGGCCGGCTTCATCCCGCTTGGTCTGCTCACTCGCTGGTACCGGCGGCGATCGCAGGACACCTACCGCAGCACCCGGACCTGGGTGGCCCGGGTGATCGTGCAGTTCGTCGAGACCATGAACGGGATCCGTGCGGTACAGGCGTTTCGTCGTGAATCGCGCAACTCCTCGATCATGGACGGGCTCAACGGCAGGTTCGCCGACGCAGACACCGAGGCACTCTCGCTGATCGCTCGGTTCATCTCGACCGTACGGCTGGTCGGCAACGTGTCGGTGGCGGTGGTCCTGCTGCTCGGCGGCCTACGCGTGCTCGACGGCACCCTGGCGTTGGGTGTGCTCACAGCGTTCGTGCTCTACCTGCGCCGGTTCTACGACCCGCTTGACGAGCTGGCCATGTTCGCCAATTCCTATTCCTCTGCGGCAGCGGCGCTGGAGAAGATCTCCGGGGTGCTCGATGAGCGCCCGGCCGTCGGCGATCCGGTCCAGCCGGTGGCCCTACCCGTCCCGGTGCGCGGGGAAGTGGTCTTCGACGGGGTGCGCTTCTCCTATAGCGGCCCAGAATCAGTGCTGCCGCAGTTGGATCTGGCGGTACCCGCCGGCCAAATCGTCGCCCTGGTGGGGCCGACGGGGGCAGGCAAATCCACAGTTGCCAAGCTGCTGGCACGGTTCTACGACCCGGTTTCGGGTGCCGTGCGACTCGACGGCGTCGACCTGCGTTCGGTGGCCGACGCCGATCTGCGCCGTGCCGTGGTGATGGTGACCCAGGAATCGTTCCTGTTCTCCGGGTCGGTTGCCGACAACATCGCCCTGGGGTCGCCTTCAGCGTCCCGATCCGACGTGGTGGCGGCGGCGCGAGCGGTGGGCGCCGACGAGTTCATCACCGCACTACCCGATGGCTATGACACCGACGTACGCAAACGCGGCGGACGGCTGTCCGCCGGCCAGCGGCAACTGGTGTCTTTTGCCCGAGCGCTGCTTGCTGATCCCGCGGTGTTGGTGCTCGATGAGGCCACCTCCTCGCTGGACATCCCCTCCGAGCGCGCGGTGCAGGCCGCGCTGGCCACCGTGCTTGCCGGCCGCACCGCACTGATCATCGCGCACCGGCTGTCCACCGTGCTGGTCGCCGACCGGGTGCTGGTGCTCTCCGAGGGCAAGGTGATCGAGGATGGCCCGCCATCGCAGCTGATCACCGGCACCGGCCCGTTCGCCAACCTCCACACCGCCTGGCGCACCGCCCTCGCTTAAGTGCACTCCCTTCCCCGCGTTCTGGGGACAAACTGCAGTTTCGAGACGCGTTTTGCTGCAGTTGTCCCCAGAACGCTCTTAGGTCAGCGGCGGGCGAGCGCGGCGCGAACGGTGCGGACCATTCGCCACGGGTCGGCCAGCAGGGGGGCGGTGACGAACACGACCTCCCAGCCGGCGGCTTGTACTCGGTTGAGCCGTTCACGGTCCCGGTTGAGCGCCCACAGTTCGCCGTCCCGCGCGATCCGTCGTATTCGATCGCCACCTGCTGCTCAGGAAATGCAAGGTCCGCACGTGCCAATCGACCCCGGGAGTTCTCGATCCAGTACTGCGGTACCGGACGAAGGCCGTCGCGCACGAGCCACACTCGCATCCTAGATTCTGGAGGCGATTCAGCCCGGGGATCGGCGAGTTCCTCGGCTTGACGGGCCAGGACGAGGCCGCGGTCACGCCGCTGAGACAGCATCCGGAGCAACTCCGCGCGGTCCACAAGTGCAGCGCGCAATACAGCGGCAAGATTTGCGACGGCATCAGGCAGGGTTCGATCCAGCAGCAAGTCCAGACCCATCCGCAGCGGTGTCGCCAGCCCGATCTCGCCCCACGGCTCTCGGTCTTCAGCACGCGTCTCCGTGTGGTTACTGCGTTCTGTCCCCAGAACGCGCGCTAGAGAAGGGAGAGCAGTAGGGCGAGCCAGGTGAGCGGGATACCGGTGGCGGCGCCGTAGGCCACCCAGCGCCAGATTGGGGTTGCCCGCGCTAACCACAGTGATGGTGCCAATCCCGCGGCCACCAACAGATTGGCCAGCACAACGGGCCATATCCCCACCGTGGCCAATCCCAGGGACAGGCTGAATAGCGCGATCCCGACGATCACCGCAGTTAATGCGGTCACGGTGAGACCGGTCGCCCACGGCGTGGGCTCGGTGGGCGGCATCGTCACGTCACAGCATTCTCGGCGTTATCGTCGCCGCGCACGCTCGCGAATGCGATCGCAGCGGCGGTGGCGACGTTGAGCGAGTCCACTCCAGGAGCCATCGGGATACGCACCGCCAGGTCGGCCGCAGCCCGGGCTTGCGCCGACAGACCCGGGCCCTCGGCACCGAGCAACCACGCCACCCGGCCAGTGTCCAGGCCAGCTTCAGGCAGCGGCACGGCATCCGCCGCTGGGGTCAACGCCGCCACCCGGAAACCAGCCGTTCGCAGCGCGTCGAGATCTCCGGTCCAGCGGCGAAGCGCCGCGAAGGGCACGTGCAGCACATGCCCCATGGACACCCGCACGCTGCGCCGGTACAGCGGGTCGGCACAGCGCGGGCCGAGCAGCACCGCGTCCACACCGAGGGCAGCCGCGTTGCGAAACAGCGCACCAAGGTTCTCATGATCGTTGACACCTTCGAGCACCGCCAGGTGACGTGAGCGGGCGATCAGCTCCGGCACCATCGGCACCGGCGCCCGATCCGCAGTCGCCAGCACGCCCCGGTTGAGGTGGAAGCCGACCACCTGCGCCATCAGTTCGGCCGACCCGACGTAGCACGGTGCCGCGACCTCCGCAGCGAGTTGAGCGATCTTGGACGGCACTCCAAACACGGCCCGAGGCGGATACCCCGAGCTCAACAACCTGCGGACCACGACGACGCCCTCGGCGATCACCAAACCGCGCCCGCCGGGACGGTCCGGGCGGCGGTCGGCGACGGTAAGATCGCGGAAATCTGCCAGCCGTGGATCGTGCACGTCGCGCACTTCGACGATCTCACCCACACTGTCAGTCTCGCAAAGCGTGCATATGCGGCGAGCAGGCCAACCCCACCAGTTCGGCGGCTGGTCACGGCTCGCGGCGCTGTGTCACGGTGAGGGCGAGGTCGGAGGGGGGAGGGCGTGATCGAATCGATCTACACCCAGCGCGACCTGCAGCGCTACCGGGAGAAGATCCAGCGCTGCCTCGACGCTCTGGGCCGGATGCTCGCCGAGGACAGCTTGTCCACCGGCCCTGAGCAGATGGGACTGGAGCTGGAGCTGAACCTGATCGACGAGAACGTCGATCCCGCAATGGCCAACCAGGCGGTGCTGGCACAGATCGACGACCCGGCCTTCCAGACCGAACTCGGCCAGCACAACATCGAGATCAACGTGCGGCCCCGGCCGCTGGCCGCCGACGAGGCGCTGGGCCTCGAGCGCGAACTGCGAACCGCCTTGAATACGGCCAACGAGGCGGCCCACGCCACCGGGGTCGGTCTGGTCATGATCGGCATCCTGCCGACCCTGCGAGCGGACCACTTCGACCGGCGATGGATGTCCCCCAAATCCCGCTACTTTCTGCTCAACAAGCAAATCCTGGCCTCCCGGCGCGAGGAGCTCGAACTCGACATGGAGGGGGTGCCCCTGGAGGGTTATCCACCGGAACGGTTGCGGTGCGCCACGGACTCGATTATCCCCGAATCCGGGTGCACATCAGTGCAGCTGCACCTGCAAGTCGCTCCCCATGACTTCCCGGCGCATTGGAATGCCGCGCAGGCCCTGGCTGGGGTACAGGTTGCGCTGGCCGCGAATTCACCGTTTCTGCTGGGCCGCGCGCTCTGGCACGAGACCCGCATTCCCTTGTTCGAGCAGTCCACCGATACCCGGTCGCCGGAGCTGCGTAATCAGGGGGTGCGCCCGAGAGTGTGGTTCGGCGAGCGTTGGATCACCTCGATCTTTGACCTGTTCGAGGAAAACGCGCGGTACTTCTCACCGTTGCTGCCGCAGACCGATGACGAGGACCCGTTGGCGGTACTCGACGAAGGCGGCGCACCATCGCTGTCGGAGCTGCGGCTGCACAACGGCACCGTCTGGCGATGGAACCGCCCGATCTATGACGTCATGGACGGTGTGGCGCACCTGCGCATCGAAAATCGGGTGCTACCTGCCGGGCCGACGGTGATCGACGTGCTGGCCAACGCCGCGTTCTTCTTCGGGGCGATGCGCGGGCTCACCGAACTCGACCGGCCGGTGTGGAGCCAGATGTCCTTCCAGGCCGCGCAGGACAACCTGTACGCAGCAGCCCGGCTCGGCATGGACGCTCAGCTGTACTGGCCAGGCAACGGGTGGGTCCGGCCCGATGAACTGGTGTTGCGAAAGCTATTGCCACTGGCCCACGACGGGCTCCGCAGCTGCGGAATGTCCGACGCCGCCCGGGAACGCTACCTCGCGGTGATCGAGCAGCGCTGCGTGACTCGCCGTACCGGCGCCGACTGGCAGCGTGCGACCGTGCAGCTGCTGGCCGGAAAGGGCGCCGATCGACCTGCCGCCTTGGCCGGCATGTTGCGCAGCTACCTCGAGCACATGCATTCCAACCTGCCGGTACACGCCTGGCCGTCAGCCTGAGACCTGCTCGCCAGGGTCGAAGCATCGATCCTGAGACCTGCTCGCCAGGGTCGAAGCATCGATCCAAACGTCAGTACCCGAATTCCGTTGCACGCATGGCGGCGCGTGACCACACTCCTCACTCGTGACAACGGTGCTGCGCCGGGCGACCCATGACGATCTACCTGCCCTTGCCGTGGTCGACGGCCGTGCCTTCGGCGTGCACTACAGCGAGCAGGAACAAGCTGATTTCCAACCGCTGTTCGAAACGGACCGCTTCTTGGTGGCCTGCGATGTGGACGATGGCGCAATCGTGGGCGTCACCGGTGACTTCCCGTTCACCATGACCCTGCCCGGCGGTGGCACGCTCGCCGTTCCCGGAGTGACCTGGGTCTCGGTGGCCGCGACACACCGTCGCCGTGGGGTGCTTCGCTCGATGTTGGCAGCCCAGCACCGCAGCTTCATCGAGGATGGAGTAGCAGTATCGATCCTCACCGCGAGCGAGGGTGGCATCTACGGCCGCTTCGGCTATGGACCCGCGACCATCAGGCGGGTGGTGGAGATCGACCGGCGGCTGACCACTTTCCGTCCTGAGGCGCCCGATCCCGGTGGGGTGCGGCAGGTTGAGGCCGTTGAGGCCCGCAAACACGCCCCCGGCATCCACCACCGCTGGTGCACCATCACGACGGGCGCGCTGTCCCGCAACCCAGCCTGGTGGGACTACCAGTTCCTCGACCGGGCGAACGGCCGGCGAGGAGGGTCGGCACTGTTTCATCTAGCGCATCCGGACGGTTGGGCCGCCTACCGGATCGACCGCGATGAACGGCGCTGCCGCGTCGTGGAGCTGGTCGCTGCCACCGACGATGCACACGTCGCACTCTGGCGAGTGCTGCTTGGGCTAGATCTGCTGCACACCGTTACCACTGATGCCTGCCCGCTCGATGATCCGCTGCCCTTCCTCCTCGTCGACCCACGGCAGGTGCGCACCGTCAACCTCACCGACGGAACGTGGGCGAGGCTGCTCGATGTGCCGGCTGCCTTGTCGGCACGCCGCTATGGCCTCGAGGTGGATATCACGATCGAGTTGCATGACGCTTTCCTGAACTGCGGCGGACGGTTCCGGCTACGTGGCGGGCCCGACGGCGCCTGCTGTGAGCTCACCGACCGGATGCCTGACGCCTACGCCGACATCGCCGCGCTCGGCTCGCTGTATCTCGGCGGGCACC
>DASQVB010000073.1:0-2229 GCA_035640975.1 Pseudonocardiaceae bacterium | reverse complement strand
GGCGGGCGGACCGATCGTCGCGGGTGCGGTCGAAGGACCGCAATCCCGGCGGCCAGCCCGGACGCAAGGGCAGCGGACTGATGCCGACGCCGGACCCAGACCACACCGAGCGGGTCGAGCCGCCAGCCGCGTGCCGGGATTGCCGAGCCGACCTGTCCAGTGCCACGGAGCTGGCCGAGGGGTGGGCGCAGGTGTGGGACGTGGCACCGGCCGAGTTGCACAAGACGCATTACCTGCTGCCGCGCCGTCGTTGTGGCTGTGGGGCGACCACGACCGCGGCACCGCCGTTCGGGCGGGCAGGGGCAGTATCGTACGGGCCGAACCTCAACGCCGCTGCAGTGCTGTTGGGCAGCGAGGGCAACGTACCGGTTGAGCGCACCGCGATGCTGATCGAGGCGCTGCTCGGGGTCGAGGTGTCGACCGGGTTCGTCGCCCGCGCCGCCCAACGCCTGGCCGGCAAACTCGAGGTGGTGGGGTTCGAGGAGGCGATGAAGGCCGCGCTGCGCGGGGAAGAAGTGCTCTGCGGTGACGAAACCCCGGTCAACGTGCTGACTAACGACCTCGACGAGAACAGCAGCAAGCCGGTGGCCGGCGCGCCGCACGCGGTCACGCTGCGGACCCCGGATGCGCGGCTGGTCTGGTACACGGCGATGCCCTCGCGATCCAAGGCCGCCCTCGCCGCCCCTTGGCGTCCTGGATGACTGGCATGGCTTCCTGGTGCGCGACGACTACGTCGGCTGGCACCAGTTCGACCCGCACCTGGCCGGGGTGCAGCAATGCGTAGCTCACCTCATCAGACACTGCAAGGGCGTCCTGGAGCTGCACCCGGACTGGCAGAACTGGGCCGACACGGTCATCCAGGTACTGCAGGACGCGGCGAAGGCTGTCGAGGAGGCCCGAGCCGTCGGCGCCGACCAGCTCGACCCACAGCTGCTGGCTGGATTGCGTCAGCGTTACGACACGGCCGTCGCGTGGGGCATCACCACAAACCGGCATCGGGACTGGCACAAAGGCAACCATCCCGGCTTCACACTCGCCCAACGGCTCAAGGACAAGGCCGAGCAGATCTGGCTGTTCGCGAAGAACTTCAAAATCCCTTGGACCAATAATGCGTCCGAGCAGGCACCTCGAAGCCCAAAGCGGCACCAGACCGTCTCCGGGTACTGGCGCACCACCAACACCCTCCGCAACGACCTGCGCATCCGCTCCTACCTCACCAGCACCCGCGGTCACGGCATCCGCGCCATCGACGCCATCCACCATGCCCTCACCGGCAACCCCTGGCTCCCCAGGATCACAGCCTGACACCATCACGTGGACTCACACGTGAATGGACACCTGCCGAAGTGGCACGAGCCTCCCTCCCCCTCCATGCGTAATCACGCAATTTGATCACCTGGCCTCGGTGCCAGCTCGCGCTCCGCATGATCACTACGCTCGCAGGCTCAACGCGGACATTGCAAAATGATCTATGCACGCACACCAAATGTGTGCATGTGCACATGCACGATCCTTCCATCTTGAGGAGAGTCGTTCGCAGCCTGGATTTGCGAATGTGTAGGGTGTCGTCGCCATTTGCTTCTGGGGGGAGCGGCTGTGAGCGATGAACCGTGGTGCGCTGGTGAACAACGGCCGTATCCGGCAGGGGTATCGATCATCACGGTGGCACTCACGCACCTCCAGCCCCGCACCACAGTGTGCACCGTGACCGGCGTGATAAACGCGGACACAGCGCCACCTCTCAACGATGCCCTGGTCAGGGCACAAAGTGCCGGCGCCCACCTTGTGATCGACTTGTCTGCCGTTACATCCATGGATTCAGACGGACTGTATGTCTTGCTGGTAGCCCGTCACCGACACCGAACTGGCGGTGGCGGTCACTTGGCAGTTGTCATCGACCCGGACTCCCCGGCCATCCCCGAGCTGTGCATCGTGTCGCTTAAGGCGTCCTTCGATCTGCACCACACCGTTGCCGAAGCTTTCCGCGCCTGCGCTAACACTGGCATCCAGCCATGACGAGCTATCTAAGATGTGACAGCCACGGCCCTGCTGAGCCTGCACTACCCGAGCGGCGTGCTCCAACGCTGTGCTCTATCGACCTATCGGCTTCCGCGTTCTTGATTTTCAGCGGCCGCGATGAGGGCTTGTCCGATCTCAACGGCCTGCGTCGGGGTCATGATCGCGCCCGTCTCCGGGGTGGCGTGAAACAGTAGCTCGATTTGGTCGTTG
>DASQVB010000072.1:0-11955 GCA_035640975.1 Pseudonocardiaceae bacterium | reverse complement strand
CAACGGCGCCGGGTGCGCGCCCAGAGGCGACACACCGAACACGAGAGACGGACACGCCAGGTGCGTGTTCAGCGCCGTTCTTCGGGCACGTCGAATGCGGTGCACACCACGGCCCACACTTGCTTGGTGTCGATTCCCGCCTCCAGCGCCTCGTCCACCGTACGGCCGCCGAGTTCGGTGAACACGTGGTCATGGGCCAGTGCGGCAGCCCGCACCGGCCCGAACTCCTCGTCCATCCGCTGCCGGAAGTGGGTTATCCGCACTCCGCCAGGTTAGGTGCCCGCCTCCGGGTTTACCGTGATGGGGTGCTTGCCCAGGGCGACCCGACCGGACTGTCCTCCACCGCCGGACAACTGGTGATCCTTTTCGGTCTGCTCACTGCCCTGGTGGTGCTCATCCGTTGGTGGTGGCAACAGCGCGGCCGCTGATCAGCGCGGCTGCACCGAGTAAGGTAGTCACCACTGTGACCGAGGTGTTCCGATCCGGCGACCACGAGCAGGTCGTGTTCTGCCGCGACCAGCCCTCAGGGCTGCGGGCCATCATCGCCATCCACTCCACCGCGCTGGGGCCAGCACTCGGCGGCACTCGGTTCCATCCTTACCCCAGCGAACAGGACGCGCTGGCCGACGTGCTGGACTTGGCCCGCGCGATGTCCTACAAGAACGCACTCGCCGGGTTGGACCACGGCGGTGGCAAGGCTGTCATCCTCGCCGACCCGTCCCGGGATAAAACCGAAGTGCTACTGCGCGCCTACGGGCGCTTCGTGCAGTCGTTGGGCGGGCGCTATGTCACCGCATGCGACGTCGGCACCTACGTCGAGGACATGGACGTCGTCGCCAGGGAGTCCGAGTTCGTCACCGGACGCTCGTTGGCCCATGGCGGCGCCGGTGATTCCTCGATTCTCACCGCGTTCGGCGTCTTCCAGGGCATGCGCGCAGCCGCCGAGCACATGTGGGGTGAGCCGACCTTGTCCGGACGTCGGGTAGGCGTCGCCGGGGTCGGCAAGGTCGGGAGGTTGCTCGTCGACCACATGCTCGCCGACGGCGCAGAAGTGATCGTCGCTGATGTCAATGAGCAGGCGATCGAGCGGGTCCGTGCCGTGCACCCTGAGGTCGCTGTCGCGCCGACCACCGCAGCGCTGGTGGCCGAACCGCTCGACGTGTATGCGCCGTGCGCCCTCGGCTGGGCGCTGGACGATCCCACCGTCGCCGCGCTGTCAGCCAAGATCGTCTGTGGCGGCGCGAACAACCAGCTGGAACATCCCGGCGTCGAGAAACTGCTCGACGAACGGGGCATCCTCTACGCGCCCGACTACGTGGTGAACTCCGGTGGCGTCATTCAGGTCGCCGATGAGATCGAGGGCTTCAACTTCGAGCGGGCCCAAGCCCGAGTCGCCCGGATCTTCGACACCACCCGGGAGATCTTCACGCTGGCCGAACAGGACGGGGTGCCACCTGCCGTCGCCGCCGACCACCTGGCGGAGCGACGGATGGCTGACGTAGGACGGCTGCGCAAGATTTTGGTCGACGCCCGCGCCGCTCTGCGCCGATAACTCTGGTCAGCTCACCTGGGGCATTCAGCAGGGCTTGACGGGGTAATCAATGAGCCGATAACCCCGCTGAGCCCGCTCCGTGCGCGCCAACGGCTGGTGACGCGGCGAACTGTCGGTGGGTCGGGTCATGATGGCGGGGTGGACGTGCTCGACTTGTTCTCCCCCGCCACCCGAGACTGGTTCGCGGGGGCGTTCGCCGGACCTACCCCCGCGCAGGAGGGTGCGTGGCGGGCGGTAGCCGCGGGCGAACACGCGCTGGTCGTCGCCCCGACTGGATCGGGCAAGACGCTCGCCGCGTTCCTGTGGGCACTGGACCGGCTGGCCGTCGCCGGACCTTCGGACGAGCCGATGAAGCGTTGCCGGGTGCTCTACATCTCTCCGCTGAAGGCCTTGGCGGTGGACGTCGAGCGCAACCTCCGTTCTCCGCTGGCCGGCATCCGGCAGGCCACCCACCGGTTGGGCCTCCCGCAACCGGACATCCGGGTGGCGATGCGCACCGGCGATACCCCGGCCGAGCAGCGCCGCGCCTTCGCCCGCACCCCGACCGACGTGCTCGTCACTACCCCGGAGTCGCTGTTTTTGCTATTGACCTCAGCGGCCAGGGAGTCGCTGCGCGGCGTTCATACCGTGATCGTCGACGAGGTACACGCCGTCGCAGCCACCAAGCGCGGCGCGCATCTCGCGCTGTCCTTGGAACGGCTGGACGCCCTGCTGGAGCGGCCTGCCCAGCGCATTGGCCTGTCCGCCACCGTGCGTCCCGTCGAAGAGGTCAGTACCTTCCTGGCCGGAGGCCGGCCGGTGCACGTGGTGCAGCCGGTGTCGGCCAAGATGATCGAGGTTGCCGTACAGGTGCCGGTGCCGGACATGTCGGCGCTGGGAGAGCCGGTCGAGGAGGCCGACGGGTCGCAACAGCGGGCATCGATCTGGCCCGCGGTAGAGCGGCGGGTGCTAGACCTGGTGCGCGCACACCACTCGACGATCGTGTTCGCCAACTCCCGGCGGTTGGCCGAGCGGCTCACGTCCCGGCTCAACGAACTGGCCGTCGACGAGCCCGCAGCGCCGCGGGATCGGATGCCCGCTGAGCTGATGGGCCAGGCCGGGCTGGCCGGCGGCGCCCCTGAGGTGCTCGCCAAGGCACACCACGGCTCGATGTCGCGCGAGCGGCGAACCCTGGTCGAGGAGGAGCTCAAATCCGGTCGGTTGCCGTGCGTGGTCGCCACCTCCTCGTTGGAGCTGGGCATCGACATGGGAGCGGTTGACCTGGTGGTGCAGGTTGAGGCGCCCCCGACGGTGGCCTCGGGCCTGCAGCGGATCGGCCGCGCCGGGCACCAGGTCGGGGCGGTGTCTCGCGGCGTGGTGTTCCCGAAGTTCCGTGGTGACTTGGTTTCGTGCGCGGTGGTTGCAGAGCGGATGGCCAGCGGGGCGATCGAGGCGCTGCGCTATCCCCGCAATCCGTTGGACGTTCTCGCCCAGCAGGTAGTGGCCATGGTTGCGCTGGATCCGTGGACTGTTGGGAATCTCGCCGCATTGGTCCGCCGGGCCGCGTCATATTCGGCGTTACCCGACTCGGCGCTGCACGCTGTGCTCGACATGCTCGCAGGGCGCTACCCCTCGGAGGAGTTCGGCGAGCTACGCCCGCGGATCGTCTGGGACCGGGTCACCGACGAGCTTCGCGGCCGGCCAGGAGCGCAGCGGCTGGCGGTGACCTCGGGCGGAACCATCCCCGACCGGGGACTGTTCACCGTGATGACCCCTGGCGGTGCCGACGGGGCGGGCTCGCGGGTCGGTGAGCTCGATGAGGAGATGGTCTACGAGTCCCGACTGGGTGACACGTTCCTGCTCGGTTCCACCTCGTGGAAGATCGTGGACATCACGCACGACCGGGTCATTGCGGTGCCGGTGCCTGGCGAGCCGGCTCGGATGCCGTTTTGGAAGGGTGACGCGCCAGGGCGGCCGCTGGAGCTCGGACGGGCGCTGGGCGCATTCGTCCGCGAACTGAGCGGCGCCGGCAGGGACGCAGCTCGCCACCGGGCCGAGGGCGCTGGGCTGGACGCTTGGGCGGTGGATAACCTGCTGTCCTATCTGCGCGAGCAGCGTGAGGCCGTTGGGCACGTACCAGACGACCGCACCATCTTGGTGGAACGCTTCCGTGACGAGCTGGGCGACTGGCGGATGGTGGTGCACTCACCGTTCGGCGCGCAGGTCAACGGGCCGTGGGCGCTGGCGATCGGAGCCCGGCTGCGAGAACGGCGTGGCGTCGAGGCGCAGGTGGCCAGCGCGGACGACGGTATCGTGTTGCGGTTGCCCGACGCACTGGACGCCGACGGGACCGAGGTGCTGCCCACCGCCGAGGACGTGCTGCTCGATCCGGACGAGGTGGAGCAGCTGGTGGTCGCTGAGGTCGGCGGTTCGGCGCTGTTCGCCTCCCGGTTCCGGGAGTGTGCAGCACGCTCCTTGTTGCTGCCGCGCCGCGACCCCAAGCGCCGCACGCCGCTATGGCAGCAGCGGCAGCGCTCAGCTCAGCTGCTCACCGTCGCGTCGAAGTATGAGCAGTTCCCGGTGGTGTTGGAGGCCATGCGGGAGTGCTTACAAGACGTCTATGACCTGGGCGGGCTGCACGAGCTGATGTCGGAGGTCCGGGCGCGCCGGGTGCGGGTGGTCGAGGTGGCCACCCCGTCGCCGTCACCGTTTGCGCGCAGCCTGCTGTTCGGTTACGTCGGGATGTTCCTCTACGAGCTTGATGCCCCGCTCGCCGAGCGCCGGGCCGCGGCATTGTCGCTCGATTCCACGCTGCTGGCTGAGTTGCTCGGTTCGGAGGCGATCCGCGAGTTGCTCGACCCCGAGGTGCTCATCGAGGTCGAGGCACAGCTGCAGCGCGTCGATCCCGACCGGCAAGTCCGAGACGTCGAGGGCGCAGCCGACCTGCTGCGGGCGCTGGGAGACCTTACCGAGGCTGAGGCCGCCCAGCGTGGGGTCGCTCTGGAGTGGCTCGCCGAGCTCGGTGCGAGCCGTCGGGCAATCATGGTGCGGATTGCCGGTGAGCAACGCTGGATCGCTATCGAGGATGCCGGCCGGGTACGTGACGCGCTGGGCGCGGCCCTGCCGGTAGGGGTGCCCGAAGCCTTCACCGAGCTGGTTGCCGATCCGCTCGGAGATCTCATGCTGCGTTACGCCCGCACTCGTGGACCGTTCACCGCAGCCAACGCTGGAAACCGGTTCGGATTGGGCATCGCGGTGGTGGGAGCGGTGCTGGATCGGATGACCGGCGCCGGCATCCTCGTCCGTGGCGAACTACGGCCAGTTGAGGTTGGTGGTGGAGGCACCGAGTATTGCCACGCCGCCGTACTACGGCGGCTGCGACGGGCATCGCTGGCCCGCTTACGTGCTGAGGTGGAGCCGGTTGAGCAGGCCGCGCTGGGGCGGTTTCTGCCGGCCTGGCACGGCATCGGATCCAGCGACATCGTGCGGAAGGGGGCCGGACCGGCGCGGCTGTTGCGTAGCGCGCCCACCCCCGACGATGTACTCGGCGCAGTGGAGCAACTAGCCGGCGCACCGGTGCCGGCTAGCGCACTGGAATCGCTGCTGCTTCCGGCCCGGCTCCCGGGCTATTCTCCTGCCCTGCTGGACGAGCTCACCACCTCCGGCGAGGTGACCTGGACCGGCTGCGGCTCGTTGGCGGGCGGTGACGGGTGGATCGCGTTGGCTCCCACCGAGGTAGCGGATCTCGTGCTGCCAGACCTTGAGGAGCAGCTCGAGCTCACACCGGCACACCGTGGCGTTCTGCGCGCACTGGGTTGGGACCCGGCTGACGGTCCGGCCGTGGGCGGTGCACTGTTCTTCAGGCAACTGGCCGACCGGGCCGGCCAGTATTTGCTCGCCGAAGATGAACCGGTGCCCGGCGACGCTGACCTCGTCGTGGTGTTGTGGGACCTGGTATGGGCCGGATTGCTGACCAATGATTCGTTGGCTCCATTGCGAGCCATGGTGTCCGGCCGCTCGGCCGCGCACCGGCCTCGTCCCTCCACGCCGCGCGGCCGGTACGCCCGGATGCGGGTGAGCCGGCCACCGATGCCCTCCCGCACCGGCCCCCCGACAGCCGCGGGTCGCTGGTCGCTGGCGCCCCCACCCGACCGCGACCAGATCCGTCGGGCGCACGCCCGGGCCGAAGTGTTCCTTGAGCGCCACGGGGTCCTCACCAGAGGCGCACTGGACACCGAACGAGTCGTCGGTGGCTTCGCCGCCGTCTACAAGGTGCTGCGGGCGATGGAGGATTCCGGCCGGTGCCGACGCGGGTACGTCATTGAGCGCCTCGGTGCCGCCCAATTCGCCGTCCCGGGTGCAATCGACCGGCTGCGCGCGATGAGCCAGGTCAGCGATCAGGATGCCGCGGCAGTGGTGCTTGCCGCAGCAGACCCCGCCCAGCCCTACGGGGCCGCTCTGCCGTGGCCGCCGACCGTGGGTGATGTGCGGCACCGACCTGGACGTAAGGCAGGAGCATTGGCTGTCTTGGTCGACGGTTCGGCCGCGCTCTACGTCGAGCGGGGGGGCCGGTCGCTGCTGTCGTTCACCGAAGACACCGAGACGCTGCGCATCGCTGTCGGGGCCCTCGCCAACGCCGTGCGTCGGGGCTGGCTGGGCTCGCTATCCGTCCAACGCGCCGATGGCGAGGCGGCGCAGCGATCAGCCCTGGCCGACCTACTCCGGGACGCCGGGTTCCGCGCGACACCCCGAGGATTGCGCCTACGCGCCTGAGCTGTTGCCGGCTTACTGGGTTGCCCCTTCATTGAGTGGCCGGGCGCAACAGGGTCCACAGCTGTGCGACCGCCTCCTGGTCGCCGGAAATCCGCACTGACTGGTCCGGCAGCCGACCCCACGACCAGAGGTAAACCTCTGTTGGGTTCCCGCTGACCATCGCGTCCGCCGCACGTGCGTCTGCGTCTTCAACCCGCCGCGCGGTGGATCGGCCCGGCTCGAAGACGGCCAACCAGCGCCGGTCAGCGGCCGAAAGAGCGACCGCGCCGTTGCTAGGCGACGACATGCGCAACTCGCCCAGGCGGTGACCGAACCACAGGAACAACAACTCGTCGATGCCGTCGAGGGCGACCTCCGGGTCGATGGGATGCACCGGCCCTCCAGCGGCAGCCTCGACGTCGACCCGATGCACGGTGGTCTCATGTGCCATCCGACGCCGCCAGAAGCCGTGCGTACGGTCGGCAGGCCACCAGGTGTCGCACGGGTCGGCTGGATCATGCCGGCTCAGCTCAGTGAGCAGCTCGCTGAGTCCACTTCGCACGAAACCAACCAGATCGCCGTCCGACGGCGACTGCTGCCACTGCTCGGGTCGTTGGCCGTCGCGTGCCCACAACCGGGTGACCCGATGCACGCTACCCACATGGCGCAGGGTCTCGCCCAGGGTCAGGTCCGGGCAGCCAGGGACCTCAGCCTGCGCCGCATCCGGAAGCGCGGCGACCGCCGCGTCGAGCATCAGCTCACCCTCGATGCCGATAACTTCGAGCATCCGACCGTAATCGATCAACGGCTGAGGAGCGGTCATCGGAAGATCCCCGACGCGGCGTGCTGCGCGAGGGTGAGAAACTCACCGGCCTGCCGGACGAGATCGTCGGCATCGCGGCTAGTCACCAGGTGACGTACTCCGGCCTCGGCGGCCGACCGAGTGGCCGACGTCGCGGCAAAGAAGGCCGACCATTCCGCGAGTTCCGGCGCGACCTTAGCGAGAAGCACCCACGCGTTGACAGGCCGAGAGCGGCGGCGTGGTCGAGCGCGTGCTGCTAGCACCGCTGCCGCCGCACGCAGCGCTGCAAGCTGTGCCTGGGCGTAGCGGTCCACCGGGTGCGCGGCGTACTCGGCGTCCAGCAATGCCTTCTGCGCCTGCTCGAAGAGCGCTCGCACGGTCGACGGGTGATGACGAGGTCCGTCGCAGCGCGAAGGCGGGACGAGGGACAGGGTAGGTGGAGCGGCAGTGGGCACGTCGGCCTCCTCTGTCGGGGTCGTGATGAGTGCGACATCGGACGACTGCGCCGTGGGGAAGCCGGCGGAGGCCGGTGGCGGCGCGCTTCCCCCGCTCCGCCACCGAACCTCTTGTTCGAACGTGTGTTCGACACGACTTAAGAGTAACCCCGCCAGGTGTGGTCCCGTCAAGTCCGGCTCGAAGTAAGGGGGCAGGCCGACGCCTTGGCGTGGTCTGATAAACCCGTGCAGCGCGCCGGTGCCATCCGCTTAGCAGCCGCGCCGGCCGATACTGGAGGTCTGCGGTGACAGCAATGCGCGCCCGCGAACCGGCCCAGCTGGCCGAGCTGACAGCCGAGCAGTTGCGGGTGAGACTCGAGGAAGCGCTGCGGATCTACGTCACTGCAATGCGCTACCCCCCGGGCACGGCGCGGCATCGGAGCCCGATGTGGTTGGAGCACATGCTGCGGGCCGGCTGGCTGTGCATGGCGGCCTTCGAGGGCGACGTGCTGGTGGGTATCGCCTACGGTTACCGGGGAGCGCCCGGCCAGTGGTGGCACGACGAGGTGCACCGTGGACTCGTGCAGATCGACCCCGCCGCGGCACAACGCGACCTCGCCGACTATTTCGAGCTCACCGAACTTCATGTGCACCCAAGAGCACAAGGCCGGGGCATCGGCGAGGCCCTACTCACGGAGCTGTTGTCCAGAGTGGATGCCCCACGCGCGTTGCTGTCCACTCCCGAAGGGCCCACCAGGGCCTGGCGGCTCTACCGCCGGATCGGGTTCAGCGACCTCCTGCGCAACTACCACTTCACGGGTGATTCCCGCGCCTTTGCCGTACTGGGCCGCACGCTTCCGCTCTAACGCGTTAGCCGAGGTTGGCAGTCGTTAGCGGCAGCTGCGATAGGCGTTGGGAGTACTTGAAGGCGCGCCAACTGAACCGGGACAGCGTTGGCGCCGAACCCGGGCACATGTCAACAAGTCGTTCCTTTATCGTCGGTACGCACGGTGGGTGCCGGGTGGCCTACACAGTGCTGTCACCACGATCGCAGGAGGTTCCATGGCGCAGGTGAACGCCACCCGCGGAGCCGGGCTTCTGTCCCCAGATGCGCCGGTGCCAGATCAGCAAGCGCACCCGCTCGACGAGAACCTCCGAGCCGAGGTGGACCGGGAGCTCGCCGCCTTCCTCCAAGCCAAACGCGACGACGCGGGGCGCATCGACTCACAGTTCGTCGCCGCGGTGGACTCGCTGAGCGACTTCGTACTCGGCGGTGGCAAGCGACTGCGCCCGACGTTCGCCTGGTGGGGCTGGCGGGGCGCGGGCGGATCCCCGGCTGGCCCAGAGACGCATGCGGTGCTCCGAGCGGTCAGCTCCTTGGAGCTCATCCAGGCCTGTGCCCTGGTGCACGACGATCTGATGGACGACTCCACTACCCGGCGAGGCGCACCGACGGTGCACGTCGACTTCGCCGCCCGGCACCGGGCTGCCGGGTGGTTGGGCACGCCGGAACGGTTTGGCGCCGCCACCGCCATCCTGCTCGGCGACATCGCGCTGGCATGGGCCGATGACATGTTGCGTGGGGCAGATCTATGGCCTGACCAGATGGGCAGAGCGCTTGGTGTGTGGCAGGCGATGCGCACCGAGGTGCTCGCCGGGCAGTACCTCGACGTGCTGACCCAGGCCCGCGGCGACGAAGCACCCGAAACCGCGCTGCAGATCGACCGGTACAAGACCGCCGCCTATACCGTTGAGCGTCCGCTGCACCTGGGGGCGGCGATCGCCGGAGCGTCCCCCACGCTAGTGGACGCCTACCGCCGGTTCGGCGCTGATATCGGCATCGCGTTCCAGCTCCGCGACGATCTGCTCGGCATGTTCGGCGACCCCGTGGTCACCGGCAAGCCCGCTGGCGACGACCTCCGCGAGGGCAAGCGGACCCTGCTGCTGGCCTGTGGTCTGCGCGCCGCCGACAGGCACCGCAAGATGAAAGCCGCCAAGCTGCTGCGTGCCGCGATCGGTAATTCGCAGGTGCAGCACGACACCGTCACCAAGGTGCGGGAGCTACTGATCGAGCTCGGCGCAGTCGCCGAGGTGGAAAGCCGGATCGCTGAGCTCACCGACTCCGCTCTGGCTAGCCTGCACTCGGCTGGCCTGGCCGAGCCGGCCCGCGCCCGGTTGATCGAGTTAGCGGCACAGGCGACTTCTCGAACCTCTTGAGCGGTATTGAGTGCGGCAACACTGCTACGCACTCACGACCACGCTAGGGTCCGTGCGTGCGTACAGTGCCCGGACCCACCGGCCACGTGGTAGTCGTCGGTGCCGGGCTGGCGGGGCTTTCCGCGGCCCTGCACCTGCTCGGAGCGGGACGGCAGGTGACGCTGCTCGAGGCACAGCCGTATCCCGGCGGTCGAGCCGGCCGGATGGATCTGGCGGGTTATCACCTCGATACCGGCCCCACCGTGCTCACCATGCCCGAACTGATCGACGAGGCGCTGGCCGCGGTGGGCGATTCAATCTCCGCACGGTTGGACCTGGTGGCGTTGCACCCCGCCTACCGAGCCCGGTTCGCCGACGGTTCGGTGATCGACGTGCACACCAATGCTGCGGCGATGGAAGCCGAGGTCAGGGCGGTCGCTGGACCGCAGGAAGCGAAGGGCTATCGGCGGTTGCGAGACTGGCTCACCCGGCTCTACCAGGTCGAGATCGGGCGGTTCATCGGCGGCAACTTCGACTCCCCGCTGGACTTGGTGGCCAGCCGGGACGCGGTCCGCGAATTGGCCACGCTGGCCGCCCTGGGCGGCTTCGGGAGACTTGGCCCCCAGATCGGCCGGTTCCTGCATGACGAGCGGCTGCAACGAATCTTCTCCTTCCAAGCGCTGTACGCCGGGGTGCCTCCGCAGCGCGCCCTGGGTGCCTATGCCGTGATCGCCTACATGGACACCGTGGCCGGGGTCTGGTTTCCCCGCGGTGGGATGCGAGCGTTGCCTCAGGCGATGGCCGACGCGGCCGCCGACGCCGGCGCCCAGCTTCGCTATAGCACCACGGTGACTGCCCTGGAGCACTCCGGGGACCGCGTCAGGGCAGTGCGCACGGCAGATGGCGAGCGGTTTGCCGCCGATGCAGTGGTGCTCACCCCCGATCTACCGGTGGTGCATCGGCTGCTCGGCAGGGCCCCACGGCGGCCGGTGCCGCTGCGCTGGTCGCCGTCGGCGGTGGTATTGCATGCCGGAGTCCGGCCGGGTACCGGATCCGCTTGGCCAGGACTGGCGCATCACACGATCCTGTTCGGCCGGGCATGGGAAAGCACCTTCGACGAGGTCATCTACCGCGGACGGCTGATGACCGACCCGTCGTTGCTAATCACCCGTCCCACTGCCACCGATCCAACCCTCGCACCTTCCGGACGCGAGCTGCTTTACGTGCTCGCGCCCTGCCCCAACCTGCGCACCGCACCACTGGACTGGGCCACCCTCGGAACGGCGTACCGCGATGAGATCGTCACCACGCTGGAACATCGGGGATTGGATGACCTCAGCGATGCCATCGAGGTCGAGCAGCTGGTGACCCCCGCCGACTGGGCAGCCCAGGGCCTGGCAGTCGGTACACCGTTCTCCGCGGCCCACACCTTCGCCCAGACCGGACCTTTCCGCCCGTCGAACCTGGTCCGAGGACGGGTCAACGTGGTGCTTGCCGGATGCGGCACTACGCCCGGGGTGGGTGTGCCCACCGCGATCATCTCCGGCAAGCTCGCCGCGGCCCGGATCACCGCGGCCGGTGCCCATCGCCGTGCCGTCATGAGCGGCTGACATGACTGCCATCCAGGGCGAGCCATCCAGGCGGGGCCATCCGTCTGATAACCACTGAGTCTGACTTACTGAGTCTGATAACTACTGGATCACGACCAGCCCACTACTGGTTTGGGTGACTCTGCGCTGTGGAAACATACGGGTCGCCATGATGTCGACCACACCGTCTTCGATAGCTGACCCGGATCACACGCACGTCGATCCCGATCCCGCCTCCCAGCGGGAACAAGGCCTGCTGCTGGACCGGCTGCGCCCTGGCCGGCTGCTGTCCGGCACGGTGCTGCTCGGTCTGGCCGGTTCGCTGCTGCTGGCCACCATGGCAGTCGGGGCCGGCGGCATCCTTGTCATCGACCCGCTGATCACTGCGGGGCCGCTGTCCTGGATCCGCTATGGCCACGGTCGCGACCTGGCCACCGTGGTGCTCTACCTCGGTGTCGGGATGCTGGTGTGGGCGTGGGTACGCCTGGGGCGCGACGTCCTGGCCGGCTCTGTGACCGTCCGGCATGTGCAGGCCGCCGCTGCCGTCTGGATCGCACCGATCGTGCTGTCGCCGCCGCTGTTCACCAGGGACGTCTACAGCTACCTGGCGCAGGGTGCGTTGGCGCTGCGCGGGCTGGATCCCTACCAGGT
>DASQVB010000071.1:0-11181 GCA_035640975.1 Pseudonocardiaceae bacterium | reverse complement strand
ATCGGCGGCGGCCAGATGATCGAGGCGCCCTACTCCGGAGGTGCGGTCCGCGTCACCTCGGTGCGCTACAGCGGGATCATGCCCAACGCAGTCCGTGTGCTCTGAGCTGATATCCCAGCTCACCTTCACAGCCGTCATACTGCACCAGCGGTTGGGTTTGCCTGGCGCGTGCCCGAACAGTGCCCCCAAAATCTCTGGTCAACCAGTCGGACCGGATGCGAGGAGGACCCGTGAGGGAAGCTGACAGCGGGGCGCTCCCGCCGGCGTCCGGCCCGTCCGGACCTTCTGGCCTGCTGGCGACCCCAGCCAGGGACGCGCAGCTGATCGAGCGGACGGTCTTCGAGATCCAACGCGTGATCGTAGGGCAGAACCGACTCGTCGAGCGGATGCTGGTTGGGCTGCTGGCCCGCGGGCACCTGCTGCTCGAAGGCGTGCCGGGGGTGGCCAAGACCCTCGCGGTGGAAACCGTCGCCCGGGTGGTGGGTGGCTCGTTCTCCCGCATCCAGTTCACCCCGGACCTGGTACCTGCCGACATCCTTGGGACCCGCATTTACCGGCAGGGACGCGAACGGTTCGACGTCGAGCTGGGACCGGTGGTGGCCAACTTCGTGCTCGCCGACGAGATCAACCGCGCCCCGGCCAAGGTGCAGTCGGCGCTGCTGGAGGTGATGGCTGAGCGGCACGTGTCGATCGGCGGTACCACCCACCCGATGCCCGATCCGTTCCTCGTGTTGGCCACCCAGAACCCGATCGAGAACGAGGGCGTCTACCCGCTTCCCGAGGCGCAACGTGACCGGTTCCTGTTCAAGATTCAGGTGGAATACCCCACCGTCGAGGAGGAACGGGAGATCATTTACCGGATGGGCGCGCACCCTCCCCAGCCGCAACCGGTGCTCGATACCGGCGAGTTGACCCGGCTGCAGGAGGTCGCCGCCCGAGTTTTCGTGCACCACGCCCTGGTTGACTACGTGGTGCGGCTGGTGCTGGCTACCCGTATCCCCGCTGAACACGGTCTGTCCGACGTCGCCGGATGGGTGGCCTACGGCGCCTCCCCGCGAGCCAGCCTCGGCATCGTTGCAGCGGCGCGCGCATTGGCGTTGATCCGAGGGCGTGACTACGTCCTACCGCAGGATGTCGTGGACGTCTCGGCCGACGTGCTGCGGCACCGTCTGGTGCTGTCCTACGACGCACTGGCCGACGGTGTGCCGGTGGAGCACATCGTCACCCGGGTACTCCAGACCGTGCCGCTACCCCAGGTCTCCTCCCGTCCGCAGGGTTCAGCTGCGGGTGGTCCAGGTGAGCCGGCCGGGGTAGCGGGGCGGACCTGACCGATTCCATGGCGGTGCAAGACGGGCAGCGCCAGCGGCACAGTTGGGCGCCGCCGGCGTTGCCGGAGGGGCGGATGGACGCCGCGCTGCGGGCGTTGGAGCTCACGGTGCGGCGCCGGTTGGACGGATTGCTGCAGGGTAACCACCTCGGCCTGGTGCCAGGACCGGGCACCGAGCCGGGCGAAGCCAGGCGTTACCAGCCTGGCGACGATGTCCGGCGAATGGACTGGGCGGTCACCGCACGCACCACCGAAGCCCATATCCGTGAGACCGTCGCGGATCGAGAGTTGGAGACCTGGCTGGCTGTGGACCTGTCGGCCAGCCTCGACTTCGGTACTGCGGAGTGTGACAAGCGCGAGCTAGCGGTGGCCGCTTGTGCCGCTGTGGCGCACCTGACTCGGGGCGGCGGCAACCGGGTCGGTGTGGTCGCCAGTACCGGCGCGGACGTCGTGCGGATCCCGGCCCGCGGTGGCTTGCCACACGCCCGCGGGTTGATTCGCCGGATCGCCGAGCTGCCGCGCGCCGCTGAAGGCGTCCGGGGTGATCTGGCCGGGACACTCGAACAGCTACGCCGTCCCCCGCGCCGCCGCGGGTTGGTGGCAGTGATTTCTGATTTCCTCGGCCCGCGATCCGGGAGTGTTTTCGACTGGGAGCGGCCGCTGCGCGGGCTGTCGGCCCGGCATGACCTGATCGCGATCGAGGTGCTCGACCCGCGTGATCTCGAATTACCCGATATCGGCACCGTGGTGCTTGCAGATCCAGAGACCGGGCGGCAGAAGGAGGTCGTGACCACGCCGCTGCTACGCCGGGAGTTCGCCGCTGCGGCGGCCGCGCATCGCGAGGAGGTGGCCGTGACGCTGCGGCGGTGCGGTGCGGCGCAGCTGACGCTGCGCACCGATTCGGACTGGGTGTCTGACATGGTGCGCTTCGCGGTCGCTCGCAAGCGGGGCTGGTCGGGAGGGCACACATGAGCCTGGGTGGGTTCACCAGCCCCTTCTGGTTCCTGCTGCTGGTGGCGATCGCCGCGCTGACCGCCGGCTACGTCTGGATGCAACGCCGGCGGCGCCGTCAGGTACTGCGCTTCGCGAATCTCGCCATGCTGGAACGTGTCGCCCCCCGGCGTCAGGGCTGGCAGCGGCACCTCCCGCTGGCTCTGCTGCTGGCGTCCCTGGTGATGTTCACCGTCGCGCTGGCCGGTCCCACCGCTGAGCAGAAGGTGCCACGCAACCGGGCCACCGTCATGCTGGTGATCGACGTGTCGCTGTCCATGCGAGCCACCGACATCGAACCCAGCAGGCTCGCGGCCGCCCAGCGGGAGGCGAAGAGGTTCGCCCACGAACTCACCCCGGGAGTAAATCTGGGCCTGGTGTCCTTCGCCGGCTCCCCCACCGTGCTGGTGTCGCCGACCACCGAGCGGGTATCGGTGGTCCGGGCCATCGACAATCTCAAGTTGGCCGAGGCCACCGGTACCGGAGAGGCAATCTTCGCCGCACTGTCGTCGATCGAGGCGTTCGGCGCTGTGGTGTCGGATGCGCAGGGACCGCCGCCGGCGCGGATCGTGCTGCTCACCGACGGTAAGCAAACGGTGCCGACCCCCGACGGCGACGACCCCCGCGGTGGGTTCACCGCGGGCCGCGCCGCGTCCGCTGCCAAGATTCCCATCTCGGCGATTTCCTTCGGCACTGCCTACGGCCAGGTGGATATCAACGGCGAGCGCCAACCGGTGCCCGCCGACGACGAGTCGATCCGGCGGATCGCCGAACTGTCCGGCGGGCAGTTCTACGACGCCGGCACCGCGGGCCAGCTCAGCGACGTCGTCAACACCCTGGGCGAGCAGATCGGTTACGAGACCAAGCGGGCCGATGCGAGCAAGCCGTGGCTGATCGCGGGCACCATCATCGCCATGCTCGCCGCTGGCAGCGCGCTGGCCATCGGACAACGGCTGCCCTGAGCTGCCAGGCACGGGCGCTCCGGTACCGTCGCCGCACAAGCGCGAACCGAAGGGACCGCCCTTGACTCGTTCTGTTCTCGTCACCGGAGGTAACCGCGGTATCGGGCTGGCCATCGCCCGCGCCTTCGCCAAGCAGGGCGACCGGGTCGCGGTGACCCACCGCGGAACCAGTGTTCCCGAGGGACTTGCGCCCGAGCTGTTGCCGGTGCGGTGCGACGTCACCGACGGCACTGCCGTCGATGCCGCGTTCGCCGAGGTGGAAGGCGTCCACGGTCCGGTCGAGGTGCTCATCTCCAATGCCGGAATCACCGATGACACGCTGCTACTTCGGATGACCGAGGAGCAGTTCTCGCGGGTACTGGATACCAACCTCACCGGCGCCTACCGGGTAGCCAAGCGCGCCGCCAAGAGCATGCTGCGGGCCCGGCGGGGCCGGATGGTGTTCATCTCCTCGGTGGTTGCTCTGTCCGGCGGTCCCGGCCAGGTGAATTATGCAGCCAGCAAAGCCGGGTTGGTCGGCATCGCCCGGTCCATCGCCCGAGAGCTCGGATCTCGGTCGATCACCGCCAACGTGGTCGCGCCCGGCTACGTCGATACCGACATGACCGCAGAGCTCGGCCAGGCGCGCCGAGACGAGATTCTGGCCTCGATCCCGCTGCGCCGTCAGGCCAGCCCCGAGGAAGTCGCCGCCGTGGTGGCCTTCCTCGCCTCGGACGCGGCGGGGTATATCACCGGCGCGGTATTGCCGGTGGACGGCGGTCTGGGAATGGGCCACTGAGTTACAGGCGTCACTGAGTTACAGGCGTCACTGAGTTATGGGCATCAAGGGGAGGAGAACAGGTGGCGGGTCTGCTCGACGGTAAGCGACTACTGATCACCGGGGTGCTCACCGACGCCTCGATCGCATTTCACGTGGCGCGGGTGGCCCAGGACCAGGGAGCCGAGGTGGTGCTCACCGGGTATGGCCGGTTGAGTCTGGTAGAGCGCATCGCGAAGCGCCTGCCCCAGCCGGCTCCGGTGCTTGAGCTCGATGTGCAGGATCAGAGTCAGTTGGACTCGCTGGCGCAGCGACTCGGCGAGCACGTCGACGGGCTGGATGGGGTGCTGCACTCGATCGGCTTCGCGCCCGCGTCGTGCCTGGGGGGGGAGTTTCTCAACGCACCCTGGGAGGATGTGGCCACCGCGATGCACATCTCGGCGTACTCGTTCAAGTCGCTGGCGATGGCGTGCCGGCCGCTGCTGCACAGCGGCGCCTCGATCGTCGGGATGGACTTTGACAACCGGCAGGCCTGGCCTGCCTATGACTGGATGGGGGTGGCGAAGTCAGCGCTGGAGTCGGTGTGCCGCTACCTGGCCCGCGACCTCGGCCCCGACGGCATCCGGGTCAATCTCGTGGCGGCCGGACCGGTGCGCACCATGGCGGCCAGCTCCATCCCGGGCTTCGCCGCGTTCGAGAATGTCTGGTCGAGTCGCGCTCCACTGGGCTGGAAGATCGGCGATCCCACTCCGGTTGCTCGCACAGTATGTGCGCTGCTGTCCGATTGGCTACCTGCCACCACCGGTTCCATGGTGTGGGCTGACGGCGGCTTCCACGCAGTCGGCGCCTAGTTGGTATGCCTTCAAGGACCGCCAACCCCGGTCGAGCGAGTCTCCAACCGCTACCAACCTTGTGAGGGTGACCGAAGGGAGCGCCGTTGACTGATGCACTGCTGGTGCTGTCTTTTGGGGGACCCGAGGGGCCAGATGAGGTACGCCCGTTTCTGGAGAACGTCACTCGGGGACGCGGTGTGCCGCCGCAGCGGCTGGAGGAGGTGGCGCAGCACTACCTGCATTTCGGGGGAGTGTCACCGATCAACCAGTGCAACCGCACCTTGATCACCGCCATCGAGCGAGCACTCACAGCCGCCGGCATCGAGCTGCCGGTGTATTTCGGCAACCGCAACTGGCACCCGATGGTGCAGGACACCGTCGCTGAGATGGCCGCCGATGGGGTACGTCGCGCGCTGGTGTTCGCCACGTCGGCGTGGGGCGGGTACTCGGGTTGCCGGCAGTACCACGAGGACATCGCCCGAGCGCGGACCGCGGTCGGTCCCGGCACCCCAGATCTGATCAAGCTACGACAGTTTTTCGACCACCCGCTGTTCGTCGCGGCGTGCGCCGACGCCCTGCGCACCGCCCGCAAGCAGGTCGGCCCGACTGCCCGGGTGGTGTTCACGGCACATTCGGTGCCGCTGGCTGCGGACGCCACCGCGGGGCTTGTCACCCAGGGCGGTCACTACTACTCCCGGCAGGTCACCGAGGCCGCTCGCCTGGTCGCCACGGCCGCCGGGGTGGACAGCTACGACGTGGTGTGGCAGTCCCGCTCCGGTTCCGCTGACGTGCCGTGGCTTGAGCCGGACGTGATCGACCACATCGAGGCGCTGCATGTCCAAGGGATGCGCGGCGTCGTGGTGGCGCCGATCGGTTTCGTCTCTGACCACCTCGAGGTGTTATGGGACCTCGACCACGAGGCTGCGCAGCGGGCTGCCACGCTGGGGATGGATTTCGCGCGAGCGGCTACACCGGGCACCGACCCGCGCTTCGCCGAGATGGTGGTCGAGCTCATCGGCGAGCATCTGCAGGCACTACCCGCCCGACGGTGCTCGCAGGTGCCAGCGGCCGGTCAGGGCGTCAACGGGCAACCCTGTGCGGCGCACTGCTGTAATCGGTCAGCGCCGGCCGGCTCGCGGGGTTAGGGCCCGGACCGCCTCGGCAACCGCCGAGCGCCGGGCCTCCCGCACCGCGGTGGACAGCGGCCGCAGCGCCGCCGAGCGCGCGGCCGCCACCTTGGCGGACAGCGCACCGCCGAGGTGATCGGTCTCCGCGGCACCGAGGATCGCCTCCACCTCGTCGGCCTGCTCGAGCACCCGCAGCGCGCGGCCGGGGATGCCGTCAGGCCACGGCGGCCGGACCCGGCGCTCCAGGGCTTCGGCGATCTCGGCGCGAACCCCGGGTCGGTGCCGGGCGACGTCGAGCTCCACCAGTGTCGTGGCTGCCTGGCGCACCGCGCCACGCAAGCCGTGCTCGGCGTCGGACAGCGCGGGTTCTGGAGCCGGGGGTAGCGGGCCCGCGGCGAACACCGTCCAGCGCAACACACCGTCGGCGACCGCAGTGGGCACCACGGCCAGTTCCGGGCCGGCGAGCACGGCGACTTCACCACTGTCCAGCGCCGCCGCAGCCAGCGATGGATCGGGCGGAAGTCCGCGCACATCGCCGGGCACCGGCAACAACAGGCGGCCACCGCCTGCACCGGCTCGGCGGGCGGTAGCCAGCAGGCCCACCACAGAGGTCGGGGCTTCACCGGGGCCCGGTAGGTCGAGCTGGCTTGCGGTGGCCTCGTCGGCGGCCACCACCTCATGCAGACCGGCCCAGGTATGCAGGCCGTCGATCACAGCGTCAGGGGCGGCGCAGCCGTGCAGCCAGGCCGAGGCCCACACAGTCAATGTCGCACTGGGACATGGCACGGGGTAGGAGGGTAGAACGCCGACGAACAACGCGCACACGCGGCGCGGCTGCACCGCTGGATTCACCCATCGGGTTACCTTCGGCGCCATGCCCCCTGACGAATTACTGCGGTCACACCGGCGGACCGAGGTGCCGCAACTGACGGTTAACCTCGGCTTGGTGGTGGAGGACGCCGCAAGCGGATTTAGTGGTGCGGTACGCAGCTGTGAGCGCGACACGGTGGCCCTGGAGGACGCTCACGGGCGGGTGCGGACATTCCCGCTGCGGCGCGCGGCGTTTCTGGTCGACGGTGATCCGGTCACCCTGGTTCGCCGGGTGCAGCCGGTGACTGGACCGACCCGCTCGGCGTCGGGCTCGGTTCGGGTGGCCGGGCTGCGGGCCCGAACGGCACGGGCCAGCCGGATCTGGGTGGAGGGTAGGCACGACGCCGAACTCGTGGAACGGGTCTGGGGCCACGATCTGCGGGTCGACGGCGTGGTCGTGGAGCCGCTCGATGGCGTGGACGGCCTGTCCCAGCGGGTTGCGGAGTTCGGCCCTGCACCACATCGGCGGCTTGGTGTACTGGTCGACCACCTGGTCGCGGGGAGCATGGAAACCCGCCTGGTGCAGACGGTGCGTTCGGAGCACGTCTTGGTGGCGGGGCATCCCTATGTCGACATTTGGCAGGCTGTGCGGCCCGCCGTACTGGGTATCCCTGGCTGGCCGGATGTGCCACGCGGGGTGCCCTGGAAGCAGGGGGTTTGCCAAGCGCTGGGCTGGGTGGATCGAAGCGGGATCGCGGATCCGGTGCAGGGCTGGTGTCGAGTACTCGATGCCGTGGGTGGCTTCCGTGATCTTGAGCCGACGCTGCTGGGCGCCGTCGAGCGGCTCATCGACTTCGTCACCGCCGGCCACCCGTAAACCGGTGACGATCACCGCAGAATCCCGCTCCCAGATCTGCCACTATGGGCACATGGCCGCTGTCGTGTGGCTGGTCGCCGGACTGCTGCTGATCGCTGCAGAGGTGCTGTCGAGTGACTTCGTGCTGATCATGCTCGGGGTCGGGGCCCTGGTGGCCGCCGGGTCCGCGGCGTTGGGCGCGTCGCTCTGGGTGGAGGTCGCCGCCTTCGCCGGCGCCTCTCTGGCCTTGATCACCGTGGCCAGGCCGGTGCTCAAGCGCAGGCTGCACTCTGCGCATGTGCCGACCAACGCCGAAGCCTTGGTCGGCAATAAAGCGGTCGTCGTCAGCAGGACCGATGCCCACGGTGGCAAGATCAAGCTGAATGGGGAGCTGTGGTCGGCCCGCGCTTTCTATGAGATCGACGTTCTAGAGCCTGGACAAGAAGTGACGGTTATGAAAATTTCCGGTGCTACCGCCGTTGTTATGGGAGAGCCTTAATGAGTATTGCCCTCTTCGTGGTACTCGTGGCCGTCGTGCTGGCGATTGTCGTGACCGTCGTGAAGTCCGTGGTGGTGATCCCGCAGGCTTCCGCCTCAGTTGTCGAGCGACTCGGCCGCTACCGCAATACGTTGAACCCGGGGCTGAACTTCCTGGTCCCCTTCATCGACCGGGTTCGGGCCGAGATTGACCTGCGCGAGCAGGTGAAGACCTTCCAACCGCAGTCTGTCATCACCAAGGACAACCTGACCGTCGAAATCGATACCGTCGTGTTTTACCAAGTGACCAATCCGAAAGATGCGGTGTACGAGATCGCCGACTACATCGCCGCGGTCGGGCAGCTGAGCACTACCACACTGCGCAACGTCGTGGGTGGGATGAGCCTGGAGGACGCGTTGACCTCCCGTGACGTCATCAACCGCCAGCTGTCAGAGGTGCTCGATGAGGCGACTGGACGATGGGGTATCCGGGTCGGTCGGGTCGAGCTCAAGGCGATCGATCCACCGCCGAACATCCTGGAACCGATGGAGAAGCAGATGCGCGCAGAGCGGGAGAAGCGCGCCACTATCCTCACCGCCGAGGGGCAGCGCGAGTCGGCTATCAAGACTGCGGAAGGTCAAAAGCAGGCCGCGATCCTGTCCGCGGAGGGTGCTAAGCAGGCCGCGATCCTCGGCGCAGAGGCCGAACGGCAGTCTCGAATCCTGCGCGCTGAGGGCGAGCGGGCCGCACGCTATCTGCAGGCTCAGGGCCAGGCCAAGGCGATTGAGAAAGTGTTCGCCGCGATCAAAGCGGGCCGGCCGACCCCCGAGCTGCTGGCCTATCAGTACCTGCAGACGCTGCCGCAGATGGCCCAAGGCGATGCCAACAAGGTCTGGCTCGTACCCAGCGACTTCGGCAAGGCTCTCGAAGGGTTCAGTAAAATGCTCGGCGCACCCGGGGACGACGGGGTGTTCCGGTTCGAACCAAGCCGGGACGACGTGGCTGCCGCCCGGCCTGAGGACGATGACGACGCCATCGCGCGGTGGTTCGACACGTCCACCGATCCAGGCATAGCCGCCTCGCTGCGGGCGGCTGAAGAGGTGGCTCGTAGGGAGGTGCCCGGTCCGGAGGTCGGGCTGATGTCCCTGAACGCCCCGGCGGACCGGCCGGATTCGGGTAGCTCGCCGGAGGGGCAGCAGGCCCCACCTCCGGAATCGACTGAGACCACCGCTCCTCAGCAGCCGGTGTCGTCGGCGGATCAGTCTGCTAACTCGTCGCACCCACCGGATGACCAGAACAAGCCAGCCCAGCAGAAGTCGACCGAGCCGCCACCGCAGCCCCCCGACCGCAACGGCGGCTGAGAGGTCAGGCGACGCTGAAGCCGAACGGTAACTCCAGGCGGTGTTGGCTCAGCAGGTCGCTGTCGGCGAGCAGCTCTCGGGTCGGGGCGTCTGCGACCAGCCGGCCGCCGTCGAGCACCACGCTTCGCGGGCACAGTTGCAGGGCATAGGGCAGGTCGTGAGTCACCATCAACATCGTCCGGTCCAGCTCCAGCAACACCTCAGCCAGTTCGCGGCGAGCTACCGGGTCCAGGTTCGAAGACGGCTCGTCGAGCACCAGAATCTCCGGATCGCAGGACAGTACGGTGGCCAGTGCGGCGCGTCGCCGCTGCCCACCGGACAGATGCAGCGGTGAACGTTGCGCGTGTTCGCCCATCCCGACAGCGGCCAGCGCGGCGTGCACCCGGGCCTGTAGGTCGGCGCCGCGCAACCCGAAGTTGGCCGGTCCGAATGCCACGTCCTCGGCCACAGTGGGCATGAACAGCTGGTCGTCGGGGTCTTGGAACACGATCCCCACTCGACGGCGGATCTCACGCACGTGGTTCCGGATCACGGGCAGTTCGCCTACCTGTACAGAGCCCGAGGTCGGCTGGAGAACACCGTTGAGGTGCAGGACAAGGGTGGTCTTCCCGGCACCGTTGGGGCCCAGCAGCGCGACCCGCTCGCCGGCCTGCACGGTGAAGTTGATGTCCTCCAGGGCGCGGTGGCCGTCGGGATAGGTGAAGCTCAACTCGGTGACCTGCAACGCGGTGATCTGTGACGTGGCGACCTGTAACGATGGCACGGTCACCCGCCCCACCAGGAACCGGATACGAGCAGCACCGCCACCGCCACCGGTGCCAACCCGACCAACCATTCTCGTCGACTGGTAAGTCGTTCCTGCACAACCGGCATCGCACCGTTCCAGCCTCGTGCCAGCATGGCCAGGTGTACCCGTTCGCCACGCTCGTAGGACCGTAGGAACAGGCTGCCCACCCCGCGTGCGGTCGCACTCACCTGCCACAGCAGCCGCGGATCGTGCCCCCGGGAGATCCGGGCGATCCGCATCCGGCGTGCTTCACCGACGAGCACCTCGAAGTACCGCAGCATCAACGTGGCGATCGTGGTGAGGGTGTCGGGAACCCGCAAGCGTTGCAGCCCGATCAGCAGATCGCGCGGTGAGGTCGTTGCGGCCAGGGTCAGTGAGGTGAGTACCCCGAGGGTGCCCTTGACCACGATGTTCCAGCCGGCCAGCAGGCCCGCCACCGAAAGTGACACACCCGCGACGTGCACCCGCTGCCCACCCTCGGCGAACGGCAACAACACAGCGAGCACGAGAAACGGTGCCTCGATGAGGGCTCGGCGCGCGATCCAGCCCAGCGGGATCGCCGCCACTACCCACATCCCGAACAGAACGAGCAGGTAACCGCCGAACGCCCAGAACACCTCCCGTGGTGTAGCCACCACGCAGCACACGAACAGGAATGCGGCAAGCACCTTGACGTGAGGTGGCAGCCGGTGCACCGGTGAATTACCCGGTAGGAAAAGTGGATGTGCGTGGCCAGCTCCCACGGCGGATCAGGTCTTGCCGGCCGAGCGCTTGCCGGTCCTGCGTTGCTGGCGTGGGCGCGCCAGCCAGAACAGGCCGCCGGCGAGGGCGAGGGTCACCAGCACCCCGATGACCCCGGCGATTCCCACGAGGCCGTCGTCACCGCCCAGGGC
>DASQVB010000070.1:0-4921 GCA_035640975.1 Pseudonocardiaceae bacterium | reverse complement strand
TACCGCCTCGCTTCGATGTCGGCACCCGGCGCCGCCGCACCGAACAGCTTGACAAAGACCAACGCCAAGATCGCTACTATAATGAAGATCAGGACGCTGATTGCCGAACCAATGCCCAGGTTGAGCCCGATGAACAGATTGTTGTAGCCAAGCATCGACAATGACCCAGTCCCGTTGGAGCCTTGAGTCAAGATGTAGATGGAATCAAACACCCGGAACGCATCCAGGGCGCGAAACAACAACGCTGCCAGAATCACCGGCTTCATCATCGGTAGGATTACCTTGGTCAACCGCTTCCAAGATCCGGCTCCGTCCATCGCGGCGGCTTTGAGCAAATCCTCGGGCACCAGTGTCAGACCAGCGAGCAGTAGCAGCGCCATGAACGGTGTTGTCTTCCACACCTCCGCCAGGATGATCACCGCGATGGCGGAGACCTGATCAGCCAGCGGGGCCGAACCCTCGGGCAGCAGCGCGGCCAGGTAGCCCTTGCCCGGCGTCCAGGCGAACCGCCAGCTATAGGACGCGACCACCGTCACCATGCCGTAGGGGATCAGCACCACGGTGCGCACCAAGGCTCGACCGACCGATACGCGATACATCGCCAGCGCCAGCGCCAGACCGATCACGAACTCGATCGCTACCGAGAACACCGTGATGATCAAGGTGACGGTGAACGCATGCCACCAGTAGTCAGAGCTCAGCACCGCTGCGTAATTGGCCAGCCCGACGAAACCGCGTTGCTCCGGAAACCGCAGATCAAACCGCTCCAGCGAGAGATAGACAGCGTAACCGATCGGGTAACCGGTTACTGCCAGAATGACCAGCACGGCTGGCGCGCAGAGCAGCGCCGCCAGCCGACGCTCTCGCCGAGTTCGCTCGGAGACACCCACCCGCCAGCGCCCTCTCAGCGGCTCGGCGGCACAAACACCCGACTGCGCGGGCAGCGTCATGGCACCAATCCCTGCGACGTGACGGCCTTAGCGATCTGGTCAGCCAGCTGGCCCACCATGGTGTTCGAATCGATTTCCGCCGGTGGGTTGAGCAGGTCGGAAATCACGATGGAAATGCTTTTATAGGCCGGTATCTTCGGCCGCATGCTGGCATGGTTCACCGAATCCCGGATCGCCTGCCAAGCCGGGTAACGTTCCTGGAATTCCGGGTCCTCGTACAGCGCGACGAGCGTGGGTGGCCGCTGCACCCACACCGCGTTGCGCAGTTGGTTGTCCCGGTTGCGCAGGCATCGGACCGCCTCGAACGCCTCGGCCGGATGTCGTGAGGTGGCGCTCACTCCCAGGTTGATGCCACCGATCGTCACGGTCGCGGGCTCGCCTGCCACCACCGAGGGATAGGGGGCCCAGCCGAACACGTCCCGGACACGGCGGCCGGTGTCTTGCCTGGTGGGCTGCCCCCGCTCGTCGAGAAACGTGCCGCCCCCTCCGGAGGCATACATCGTGGCGTAGACAAACGGGTAGTTGACCTCGAATGCAGCGGCACCTAATTCCATCGCGGCCTGGCCCTCGTTCTCCTGGCTCACCGACAACGACGGGTCCGCGGCCTGGGAGTTCGCAACTTGCGTCATGACGCTCAAAGCCTGCCTGGCGGCATCACTGCGCGCCACGAGCACTTCGCCGTTCTCCGAGACGATAGAACCGCCGCCGCTGGTGAGCAGGGTGTTGAACCACACCGTCAAGCCCTCATATCGCGCACCTTGGACCTCGATGTAGTGCGGCAGGCCTCTCGCTGCCAGGCCTTCCGCTATGTCGATCATCTCGGCCCAGGTTTTCGGCGGGTTGGGTACCAGATCCTTGCGGTACCAGAGCAGCTGGGTGTTCGTGGACAGGGGCGCGGCGTACAGCTTCCCCTGATAGAGGCCGGTCTCCAGCGGGATCCGGAGAGTTCCCCGCTCCACCTGCCGCGCCTGCTCGGTCGGGTACGGCAAGATCCACCCCGCCTGGGCGAACTCCGCCGTCCAGGTCACGTCGAGTTCCATGATGTCCAAGCTGGAATCGTGTGCAGCCAGCCGGCGCGCGAAATGCAGGCGCCCCTCATCGACATTTCTGACCGGCTGGGTGCGCTGCTCGATCGTGTACCGACCGCCCGAAGCCCTGCTGCACTCCGCGGCTGCGGCCCGGTACTGGCCCCCACCCTGACTGCCGGCATCGAAGGCCAGCACCACTCGTTCAGCCGCGTTGGTGCCGCAGCCGACCAGCGCCGCTGCGCTCAACACCACTCCTGCCGAGACTGCCGCCAATCGCCGGCCTATCAGCATAACTAAAGTCTATACAGGGCTCACACGAAGTCAATAGAGGGTCGTCGGGTCGGCCGTTGTCAGGTCGAGGTGGTTTGTTGAAGTACTCCGGCTACCGGCTTGAGGCGCGGGGAGCCCTCGTCGGCGTGGTAATCCTCCGGGTCGGTCTCATCGGTACCGTTGAACACCCGCAGCCGTCGCAGCACGATGGTGACCAGTGCGGCGACCACGAGGTTGCCGATCAGCGCGATGAGGCCGGCGTAGATCTGGATCGCCGAGCCCGCGAAGGGCTCCCAACCCAGTATCGACAGTGTGCCGAGCCGCAGCGCCGAGCCACCGAAATGCGTCGCACCGGTTGTGGGGTTGGGGATGCCGTAGAGCATCGACAGGCCCCAGGCCAGCCCGACCGCCCATCCCGCAAGCAGGCCCCAGCGGTGAAACCACCGGGTGTAGAGGGCGAGGGCCACCGCAGGCAGGGTCTGCAAGATGATCACTCCGCCGATCAGCTGCAGGTCGATGGCGTACTGCGGATCGATGAAGACCACGAACCCGACCGCGCCGAGCTTGACCACCAGCGAGGCGAGTTTGGCCTGCTGCGCCTCGGACCGGGAGTCCGCATTCCGGTTCAGGTAGGCCTTGTAGATGTTGCGGGTCCACAGGTTCGCAGCCGCGATCGACATGATCGCCGCAGGCACCAGCGCGCCGATCCCGATGGCGGCAAAGGCGATGCCGGCGAACCAGGCCGGGAACTGGGTACCGAACAACACCGGGATGATCGTGTTGGAGTCCGGCCGGCCGGTGGCCGCGTTGACGATGGGCGTGGTCCCCGCGGCGATGGCCGCGTACCCGAGCAGCGCGATCAGCCCGAGCAGCAGCGAATACGCCGGCAGTGCCGACATGTTCCGTTTGATCACGTTGCGGCCCCCGGAGGCCAGTACCCCGGTCACCGAGTGCGGATACAGGAACAGCGCCAGCGCCGAGCCGAGGGCCAGCGTCGCGAACTGCAGCTGGTTGTTGGCATTGAGCAGCAACCCGTCGGCGGGCGCCGGGGAGTTGGTGAACTTGGTGTTCGCGGCGTCGAAGATGGTGCCCCAGCCGCCCAGCTTGGCCGGCAGGTACACCACCGCCACCGCGATCACCAGATAGATCAGGCTGTCCTTGACGAACGCGATCAACGCCGGTGCACGCAATCCGGACTTGTAGGTATAGACGGCGAGGATGACGAACGCGACGATCAGCGGCAGGTGCCCGACGATCCCGGTGCCGTTGAGCCCCATCGTGCGCACCACCGCCTCCAGCCCCACCAGCTGCAATGCGATGTAAGGCATGGTCGCGACGATCCCAGTGATCGCGATCACCAGTGCGAGCCCCGGCGAGCCGTAACGGCCCTGGACGAAATCGGCGGGCGTGACATACCCGTGCACCCGCGACACCGACCACAGCCGCAGCAGCGGCATGAACACCAGCGGGTAAGCGATCACCGTGTAGGGCAGCGCGAACATGCCCAGCGCACCGGCTCCGAAGATCAACGCGGGTACCGCGACGAAGGTGTAGGCGGTGTAGAGATCACCACCGATGAGAAACCAGGTGATCCAGGAGCCGAACTTACGGCCGCCGAGCCCCCATTCGTCCAGGTGGTCCAGCGTGGCCGCGGCCCGCCACCGCACCGCGACGAAGCCCAGCACCGTGACGAAACCGAACAGCAGCGAGAAGACGATGATCTCGGTCCACTGCGGGTTCATCGCCGGTCATCCCGCGTCTTCAGGTACACCACAGCGGTGCAGATCACCCCGACCGGCACCCACAGGAACTGGTACCAGTAGAAGAACGGGAAACCCAGCAGCCGCGGTTCGATGCGGTTGTACACCGGTGTGACCAGTATGAGCAGCGGCACCAACAACAACAGATTCCAGTTACTCCACCGCAACGACGCGGACCGGGGCGACGACATCCCGACATTATGCGGGGTGGGAGGCGTCAGGAGGCTAGCCGCCACTTGAGGGCGTCGAGCTCGTCACGCATCGAGCTGGGCAGCGTGTCGCCGATCTTGGTGAACCACTGTTCGATGCTCGGGAGCTCGGCTAGCCATTCATCGACGTCTACCGCCAGCGCAGCGGTCACGTCGCCGGTCGGGACGTCCAGCCCGGACAGGTCGAGCTGATCAGGGCTGGGAACCCGGCCGATCGGGGTCTCGGCTGCGGCAGCCCGGCCCTCGACCCGCTCGATGATCCACTTCAGCACCCGGCTGTTCTCCCCGAAGCCCGGCCACAGGAAACGCTGATCGGCACCGCGGCGGAACCAGTTCACGTAGAAGATCTTCGGCAGCTTGCCGGCGTCGGCGCCCTTGCCGACGTTGATCCAGTGCTGGAAGTAATCGCCGGCGTTGTAGCCGATGAACGGCAACATCGCCATCGGGTCACGGCGCACCTCGCCGAGCTCACCGGCGGCCGCCGCGGTTTTCTCGCTGGACAGCGTGGCGCCCAGGAACACTCCGTGCTGCCAGTTGAAGGCCTCGTTAACCAGGGGGATGGTGTCAGCCCGGCGGCCACCGAAGACGATCGCCGAGATCGGCACGCCGGCCGGATCGTCCCACTCGTCGGCGAGCACCGGGCACTGCGCCATCGGGGTGCAGTACCGCGAGTTCGGGTGCGCGCAGCGCTGCCCTGCCGCTCC
>DASQVB010000069.1:0-2970 GCA_035640975.1 Pseudonocardiaceae bacterium | reverse complement strand
CCTCGGCGAGGCCCGTGGAGCCCCGGGACGGGCGGCAGCAAGCGCAGCCGCCCGCAACGTGCACACCGCACAGCTGCTGTGGGAACGCACCGCCGAGCTCACCGGAGTGAAGCCAGACCCCGGGTAGGCTCGGACCGGTGAGCGTCGCCTCCCCCATCCCTGACGTCAGCGCAGTACTTGACGCCGGCGGCCGCAAGCTGCTACGGCTGGAGGTCCGCAACAGTCAAACACCCATCGAGCGCAAGCCGCCCTGGATCCGGACCCGGGCCACCATGGGGCCGTCGTTTCGCGAGCTCAAGGGGCTGGTCCGGCGCGAGGGCCTGCACACGGTCTGCGAGGCAGCTGGTTGCCCCAACATCTACGAGTGTTGGGAAGACCGGGAGGCCACGTTTCTCATCGGCGGCGACCAGTGCACCCGCCGCTGCGACTTCTGCCAGATTGACACCGGCCGGCCTACCGATCTGGACCGTGACGAGCCGCGACGGGTCGCCGAATCGGTGCAGTCGATGGGGCTGCACTACTCAACGGTCACCGGCGTGGCCCGTGACGATCTTCCTGACGGCGGCGCATGGCTCTACGCCGAGACCGTCCGGCAGATCCACGCGCTCAACCCCGGTACCGGCGTTGAGCTGCTCATCCCTGATTTCACTGCCCGCACCGAACTGCTCCACGAGGTGTTCAGCGCCGCTCCCGAGGTGCTGGCGCACAATCTGGAGACGGTGCCACGGATCTTCAAGCGGATCCGACCGGCGTTTCGCTACGAACGCTCGCTGGACGTGCTGGCAGCGGCCCGCGACGCAGGCCTGGTGACCAAGTCGAACCTCATCCTCGGCTTGGGAGAGGAGCCCGAGGAGGTCACCTCCGCGATGGCCGACCTACATGCCGCCGGATGCGAGATCCTCACTGTCACCCAGTACCTTCGGCCCTCAGCTCGGCACCACCCGGTGCAGCGGTGGGTCAAGCCCGAAGAGTTCATCGAGCACGCCCGCATCGGCAACCTGATGGGATTCGCCGGGGTGATGGCCGGGCCACTGGTCCGATCGTCCTACCGGGCCAGCCGGCTCTACGCCCAAGCGATCGCGCACCGCGGCGATCAGATACCCGAGCATCTCGCGCACCTGGCCTCGGCCGGCCCCGCCGCGCAGGAGGCGTCCAACCTGCTGTCTCCCGCGGTACGACGCTAGTCGGCTGGTCAGTCACAACCCATTGCGCCGTATCCTGGGGACATGGCCGCCAAGCTTCCCTCAAAACCCTCCTCGGCAACCTCGAAGACCAAGGACAAGGGAGCGGCGAAGGCCGCCAAACAAGAGCGCCGCGCTGCGTCGAAGCAGCGCCGGGCTCAGATTATCCAGGCCTTCAAAGTCCAGCGCCGCGAGGACAAGGTGCTGTTGCCGTTGATGGTCGGAGCGTTGCTGGGCATCACCGCGGTCGGGGTCGGGCTGGGCTTTGTGCTCGACCAGCTGTGGTTCTCGGTACCGATGAGCATCACCGTCGGCGTGCTCGCGGCAATAATGATCTTCGGGCGGCGAGTACAGCGCAATGTGTTCGCCAAGGCCGAGGGTCAGCCCGGCGCCGCGGCCTGGGCGCTGGACAATTTACGCGGCCGGTGGAAGGTGACGCCGGCCGTCGCGGGCACCGGTCAACTGGACGCCGTGCATAGGGTTATCGGGCGGCCCGGCGTCGTGCTGGTCGGCGAAGGAGCCGCACATCGGCTCAAACCGCTGCTGGCGCAGGAGAAGAAGCGGGTGTCCCGGCTGATCGGCGAGACTCCGATTTACGACGTCACGGTGGGCAATGGCGAAGGCCAAATCCCACTGGCCAAGCTGCCACGGCACCTCGCGAAACTACCGCGCAACATCAACAAAGCGCAGATCGACGTGCTGGAAGGCAAGCTGGCCATCCTCTCCACCCGAGCTGCCGCGATACCCAAGGGCCCGATGCCGCAGGGCGCCAAGATGCGCAACGTGCAACGCGCCGTTCGCCGCCGCTGAGCCCTTATCCCGACCCGTACCGCGAGTTAGCGGGTCCGCAGCACGATGGTCCCGACGGCCCGGTCGTGCAGGCCACGGCCGTCGGCGTCGTACACCACCGGGGGGATGACCAGACACAGCAGCACGGTGCGGATCACCGCGGCACCAAGACCGGCTCGACGCCCGTCCAGCAGTGCCACCCGCAGCCCCGCCACAGCATGCCCGACGGTGCGACCTGCGACCCCGATGGACAGTGCGGTCACCGCTGCGAACAGCGCCAACGCCGAGAACGATGGGTTGGCGGTGAGCAGCTGGGCGGCCGCGGCACAGGGCAGCCAGTCGACCATGATGGCCAGGATCCGGGGGCCGAAGCCGGCGGCGGAACCCGGTCCATGCGGGGGCAGTCCGAGCCGCTGACCGAGATAGTCCTGCTCGCCAGAATCTGCGGCCGGCTCTTCAGAGGATCCCGGAGGGCCGGTCAGCCAGGATTGCGTCCACCTGCTCACCCGACCAGGGTAGGCCGCCCCAGGGCTAGCATCGGCCACCACCACCCTCGTAACCTTGGCGAAACAACCGGGTGATGGGCGGGTAACACCACCCTCTTAGGTTCGCCGCAGCGACCTGACCGATTGCGCCGGTCCACAGCACTGTGCACGAAGGAGCGAACGACGGTGTTCTCCAACTCCGATGAGGCCCTCCGCTTCATCGCCGACGAGGGCGTCGAGTTCGTCGACGTCCGCTTCTGCGACCTGCCGGGCGTCATGCAGCACTTCACGGTCCCGGCCGCGTTCTTCGACGCGGACATCATCGAGGAGGGCCTGGCTTTCGACGGCTCGTCGGTGCGCGGGTTCCAGTCGATTCATGAGTCGGACATGCTGCTGCTGCCCGACCCCGCGACGGCGCGCATCGACCCGTTCCGGGTCCAGAAGACGTTGAACATCAACTTCTTCGTGCACGACCCGTTCACCCGCGAGCCCTACAGTCGCGACCCGCGCAACGT
>DASQVB010000068.1:0-5169 GCA_035640975.1 Pseudonocardiaceae bacterium | reverse complement strand
CGTTGCACCGCTGGTACTGGCGAAGGTGGAGTACCTCAATCCGGGCGGCAGTGTGAAAGATCGGATCGCACCTCGCATGGTCGAGGCGGCAGAGCGATCAGGTGAACTGCAGCCCGGGGGGACCATCGTGGAGCCGACTTCGGGAAACACCGGCGTGGGTCTGGCGCTGATTGCCCAGCGTAAGGGCTATCGCTGTCTTTTTGTCTGCCCGGACAAGGTCGGCCAGGACAAGCGCGACGTACTCAAGGCCTACGGCGCCGAGATCGTGGTATGCCCCACCGCGGTCGCTGCCGACCACCCCGACTCGTACTACGCAGTGTCCGACCGGCTGGCCGAGGAGATTGACGGGGCGTGGAAGCCGGACCAGTACTCCAATCCGGAGAATCCGGCCAGCCACTATCACAGCACCGGCCCGGAACTGTGGGCCCAGACCGAGGCACGAATCACGCATTTCGTGGCCGGTATCGGCACCGGCGGGACGATCTCCGGCACCGGCCGCTATCTCAAGGAGGTGAGCAACGGCCGGGTACGAGTCGTCGGCGTGGATCCGGAGGGCTCGGTGTACTCGGGCGGCACCGGCCGGCCCTACCTGGTCGAAGGGGTCGGGGAAGACTTCTGGCCTCGCACATACGACCGGAAGATCTGCGATGAGATCGTCCCGGTCTCGGACACCGACTCGTTCGCCATGACCCGGCGGCTGGCTCGGGAAGAAGGACTGCTGCTGGGAGGATCCGGCGGGATGGCCGTCGTCGGCGCGCTGCGGGTGGCGCAACGGGCAGACCCCGACTCAGTGGTCGTGGTGTTGCTTCCCGACGGTGGTCGCGGATATCTCGCCAAGGTCTTCAACGATTCCTGGATGGCTTCCCACGGCTTCCTGCCCCCGGACTCCTCCGGAGCGACCGTCACCGATGTGCTGGTCGGCAAGGATGGCGCCTTGCCGAAGTTGGTACACACCCATCCGAATGAGACGGTCGCCGAGGCTGTGATGATCCTGCGCGAGTTCGGGGTCTCTCAGCTGCCTGTTGTCGCCGCCGAGCCGCCGGTGATGGCGGCTGAGGTGATCGGCGCCGTCAGTGAGCGCACCCTGTTGCAGGCCCTGTTTGCGGGTAACGCGCAACTCGCCGACCGGATCGAGGGCCACATGGCTGCGCCGCTGCCGACGATCGGTGGTGGCGAGTCGATCGGGTCTTTGATGCAGGTATTGGCTGACGCCGACGGAGCTATGGTCCTTATCGACGGCAAGCCGGCGGGGGTATTCACCCGTCAAGACGTGCTCGGGTTCCTGGCCGGGCGCTGAGAGCGGGCTAGCGGGATCCGCTAGCGTGACCGCGCACGAACGTGCCCGGCCACCGATCGGAGGGAGTTCGAACCCGATGACCACTCCCCAGCCGCTGCATCAGGATCCCCGCGCAGACGAGCAGGTTCGGTCCGGGATGAACGGGCAAGTGGAGCCAACCGATACGCAACAGCCGACTGGGATGCAGCCCCACCCTTCCGGTCCAATTCCAGTGTTACAACCACCTGATCAGCGCCGCCGACCTATCGGCTTCCCCCCGGAGCTTGCGCCCCCACCGCAGTTCGGGCGATTACCGCGGTTCGCGCCACCACCGCAGTTCGGTCGACCCCCGCCGCTCGTTCGGCAACAGGTCGACTCCCATGCTCACTGCAGCTCGGCGATCAACGGTGCACAACCGGAGCTCGAAATTCCAGAGCTCGCAATCCCACAGCAGCAATGGGCCGGTACACCGTCCTGTGGGCAGTCCGAGTGCCAGGTGCCGGAACTGGCGGACTTTGGGGCCAGGGCGATCAGTTCTTTGATCGATTACGTGATTCCGGTGATAGCGTTGAACGTCCTGTTCACCATCGGTGTCGCCACCGGGACCGTGGCGTTGAGCCCGATGCTCACTGTGGTGGGTTATCTCGGATTGTTCGCTTTCATTGGTTGGAACTCCTGCTACCGGCAGGGCACCACGGGGCAAAGCGTCGGCCGCCAGGGGGCAGGGACCAAGCTAGTGGGGATGAAGACTGGTCAGCCGATCGGATTTGGCAGAGCAGTGTTGCGCCAGTTCTGCCACAGTCTGGAGTTCTTCGTTGGCTACCTGTGGCCGCTGTGGGACGCCAACCGCCAAACCTTCGCAGACAAGATCGCCGGCACAGTGGTGATCCGAGTCGAGGGCGCAACCGAAGATCGCAGCGGCAACAGCTCACCGTAGGCTGGCGAGGTGACAGGCTTCTCCACTCGCTCCATTCATGCCGGGCAGGATCCGGATCCGCACACCGGATCAGTGATCGTGCCCATCCACGCCACGTCGACCTTCGCTCAAGACGGTGTGGGCGGACTGCGCGAGGGATACGAATACGCCCGCACCGGTAACCCCACTCGCACCGCGCTGGAGACCTGTCTCGCCGCGCTGGAGGGCGGCCGGTACGGGCGAGCCTTCGCGTCTGGAATGGCCGCAACCGACGCCCTGCTGCGCGCAACCTGCCAGCCCGGGGACCACCTCATCATCCCCGACGACGCTTACGGCGGCACCTTCCGTCTGATCGACAAGGTGTTCCGGCACTGGGGAATCGAGCACACCGCCGTCGCGCTGTCGCAGGTGGACGCCGTGCGCGCCGCGGTACGTCCGACCACCCGTTTGGTGTGGTGCGAGACACCGACCAACCCGTTGCTGGCCATCGCCGACATCGCGGCCCTGGCCGGGGTCGCGCAGGAGGTGGGTGCCCGCCTGGTGGTGGACAACACCTTTGCCTCGCCCTACCTGCAAACTCCGCTCGGACTCGGTGCGGACGTGGTGCTGCACTCGACCACGAAGTACCTCGGCGGGCACTCCGATGTCATCGGTGGCGCGCTGGTGACCGACGACGGTGAGCTTGACGAGCAGGTGGCCTTCCTGCAGAACGGCGCGGGTGCGGTGCCTGGACCGTTCGATGCCTGGTTGACCCTGCGGGGAATCAAGACTTTGGCAGTGCGGATGGAGCGACACTGCGACAACGCTGAGCGGGTCGTTGCTGCGCTCCAGGCGCACCCGGAGGTGATCGACGTCCGCTATCCCGGGTTGGATACCCATCCCGGTCATGAGGTGGCTGCCAAGCAGATGCGCCGGTTCGGCGGGATGATCTCGTTCACCGTCCGCGGTGGTGCTCAAGCGGCGCTGGCCGTGTGCGCCCGCACCCGGGTATTCACCCTGGCTGAGTCGCTGGGCGGAGTGGAGTCGCTGATCGAGCATCCGGGACGGATGACGCATGCCTCCACCGCGGGATCACAGCTGGAGGTGCCCACCGAGTTGCTACGGCTGTCGGTCGGCATCGAAGACGTCGAAGACCTCATCGACGATCTCCTGACCGCACTGGGCTAATCACCCAGTGTCAATCGCCGAGTGGCTGCACCGGTGGCGTGAACTGCTGCACAGGCGGCGGTGCGACCGGTAGGTCGGCGCTGTTGAGGCACCCCCCGATCAGCTGCACGCCACCCGGGGCGAACACATATCTGCCCGGCTCGTCGCATCCTGCTTGGTTGGCCGTGATGACCGCGGCGCAGGTGAGCAACGCGGCCACGCCAGTCGTGACCACGACCGGCATCCAGCGGCCGCTGCGGATCATGCCCACCTCCTGTGACTTGTCTGTGACCTTACCGCGCGCAATGCCGGACCCATCGGGCTGTGTCACACGTGTCGGTGATCGAACGGTCGGAGCTGGCAGGATCGCCGACCATGGAGCTGATCGGTGTCGAGGAGGTCAGAGCCGCCCGCGAGACACTGCACGGAGTTGTCCGTCGCACGCCACTGAAGCGCTTCCGGGTGCTTGAGCAGCGCTGTGGGGTCCCGGTTCACCTCAAATGTGAGAACCTGCAGCGCACCGGTTCTTTCAAGATCCGGGGCGCTTACGTCCGAATCCGGGCACTGTCCACGGCTGCGCGAGCCAGCGGTGTGGTGGCGGCCAGCGCCGGCAACCACGCGCAGGGTGTGGCGCTGGCAGCGGCGATGTTGGGCACCACAGCGACGGTCTACATGCCGGTGAATGTTGCCCTGCCCAAGCTCGCGGCGACTCGGGGATACGGCGCGCGGGTGCACCTGCTTGGCGACGTCGTGGAGGAGTCGATCGCCGCGGCGCGTCAGTTCGCCCACGACACCGGAGCGGTGTTCATCCACCCGTTCGACCACCCTGACGTACTCGCCGGGCAGGGCACGGTGGGGCTGGAGGTGCTCGAACAGCTTCCCGACGTCGGGACTGTCCTGGTTCCCACCGGCGGCGGCGGGCTCGTCGGCGGGATCGCCGCCGCCGTGAAGGGCGTCAAACCCGACGTGAGAGTGATCGGTGTGCAAGCCGAGGGAGCTGCAGCCTGGCCTGCTTCGTTGGCTGCCGGAGCGCCGGTCCGGTTGCGGCGGCGGCACACCATGGCCGACGGCATCGCTGTCACCGAGCTGGGACCGGTGAGCTTTGCGCATGTGTCCGCCCTGGTCGACGAGGTGCTGACGGTGGGGGAGGAGGCGCTGTCCCAGGCCCTGCTGCTGTGCCTGGAGCGGGCCAAGATGCTCGTCGAGCCGGCCGGTGCTGCCGCTGTCGCTGCGCTGCTGGAACCCTCTGTGCGCTGGCCGGGGCCGTTGTGTGCGGTGCTGTCCGGTGGCAACGTCGACCCGCTACTGCTGATGCATGTCATCCGGCACGGGCTCAGCGCGGGCGGTCGGTTCCTGGCGCTGCGGGTGACCGTGCCCGACCGGCCGGGGGAACTTGCCGCCTTACTGATGCGGGTAGGTGCTTCAGGCGCCAATGTGGTGGACGTGGCGCATTCCCGGATCGCCGGCAGCCTGGGGGTGGGTGATGTGGTGGTAGCGCTGAGCCTGGAGACCCGGGGGACGCGACACTGTGCGGAGCTCGTCGCTGAGCTGGACGCGGCCGGCTACCAGGTGACGCGCTGACTCGCTCGCGCGACGGCCTGTTCGATGTCCTGCGGTTCGTCCACGACGTTGCCGGCCGCCCATACCCCCCGCGCTGCTGCGGCCGGTGGCGTCGGTGGCCACCCAGCCGTTGTCGTCGACCTGGCAACCTAGGCTGGTGAGCAGCTCATCGTGCGGCACGAAGCGGGGCCCGATGAACACCGCTGCCCTGGACACTGCCTGGCCGTCGGCGAGTTCAACACTGTGCAGCTGGCCATCCCCTGCTCGCCGA
>DASQVB010000067.1:0-3414 GCA_035640975.1 Pseudonocardiaceae bacterium | reverse complement strand
GCCTACCTGTTCGTCGACATGGCGCACTTCGCCGGCCTGGTCGCCGCCGGTGAGTACCCCAACCCGGTCCCGCACGCGCATGTGGTCACTACGACGACCCACAAGACGCTGGGTGGTCCGCGCGGCGGGATGATCCTCTGCAAGGACGAGTTCAAGAAGAAGATCAACTCACGGACCTTCCCCGGCTGGCAGGGCGGGCCGCTGATGCACGTGATCGCCGCCAAAGCAGTAGCCCTGAAGATTGCCGCATCGGAGGAGTTCAGGGAACGCCAGCAGCGCACCCGCGTCGGTGCCCGCGCGGTCGCCAAGGAGATGCTCGACGGCGGCATCAACGTGCTCACCGGTGGTACCGACACCCACCTGGTACTCGCTGACCTGCGGGAATCCCCGTTGAACGGCCAGCAGGCCGAAGACCGGCTCGCCGAGGTCGGCATCACCGTGAACCGCAACGCGGTGCCCTTTGACCCGCGGCCGCCTTCGGTCGCCTCCGGTTTGCGGATCGGGACCCCAGGGCTGGCCACCAGGGGCTTGCAGGAAAGCGACTTCCACGAGATCGGCAAGGTCATCACCGAGGCGCTCACCGGTGACCTGGACGACGCCAAGCGTGCCGCGCTGACCGAGCGCACCAGGGTGCTGGCCAAGCGCTACCCGCTGTACCCGCAGCTGTCCCCCGGTTCGCAGTCTCCTGGCCCTGAGGCGCACCCAGCCCCCAAGGGCGGTGGCGGGCATGCCTAACGGACCCGTGCACTTATACGTCCCTGGTCCGACCAACGTCCCGGACGCGGTGCGCCGCGCGATGAACGTCCCGCAGCAAGACCACCGGGCACCGGACTTCCCCGAGCTGGCCCTGCCGCTGTTCGCCGACCTGAAGAAGGTCTTCGCCAACGAGACCGGTCGGGTGTTCATGTACCCGTCCTCCGGTACCGGGGCGTGGGAAGCGGCGATCAGCAACACCCTCAACCGGGGCGACCGGGTGCTGATGTCGCGCTTCGGCCAGTTCTCCCATCTCTGGGCCGAGATGGCGCGCAGGCTGGGTCTCGATGTGATCTGCGTCGACCGGGAGTGGGGCGAGGGCGTCCCGCTGGACGACTACGCACGTCACCTGTCTGAGGACAAGACCATCAAGGGTGTCTTCGCCTGCCACAACGAGACTGCCACCGGGGTGACCTCCGACATCGCGGGTGTCCGGCGGGTGATGGACGAGGCCGGCTCGGACGCGCTGCTGTTCGTCGACGCGGTGTCCTCACTGGCGTCCATCCCGTTCGAGCAGCAGGCGTGGGGTGTCGACCTGGCAGTGGCCGGCTCGCAGAAGGGCCTGATGATGCCCGCCGGGATGTCCATGCTCGGAGTCAGCACCAAGGCGTTGGAGGCGCACAAGTCGTCAAAGATGGAGCGCTGCTACTTCAGCTTCGAGGACATGCTCAAGACCAACGACCTTGGCTACTTCCCCTACACCCCGTCCGTGCCGATGCTGCACGGCCTGCGGTGCGCGCTGGGTCTGCTGTTCGCCGAAGGCCTGCCGCAGGTGTTCGCCCGCCACCACCGGCTTGCCGAGGGCGTCCGTCGGGGGGTGGACGCGTTAGGTCTGTCGCTGTGCGCGCTAGCTCCGCAGTGGTATTCCGACACCGTCACGGCGATCCGCACGCCCGAGGGCGTGGACGCTGCGGAGGTCTGCCGGATCGGCTACCACCGCTACCGCACGGCGTTCGGGTCCGGCCTGTCCAAGGTGGCGGGCAAGGTCTTTCGGATCGGTCACCTCGGCGACCTCAACGAGGTGATGTGCCTTGCCGCGCTGGCCAGCGCGGAGATGTCGCTGGCCGATGCCGGGGCCAAGATCGAGCTCGGAGCTGGTGTCGCGGCGGCCCAGGACTACTACCGCAGCGCGACCCCTGCCCTGGAAGGCGAAACCGAGCTCATCGGGGAGGCGGTGCCCGCGTCACCCCAGTAGACCGCCCGCTGCTAGCCGCTCAAGGAGGAGCCAGTGCGATGAGCCACACCCTCTATCCGATGCGTAAGCCCCGGTTGCAGCGTAGTGAGCTAGCGGTGCCGGGATCGAACACCAGTTTCATCGACAAGGCGGCGGACAGCGCGGCCGACTTCGTCTTCCTGGATCTGGAGGACGCGGTCGCGCCGCCGGAAAAGGAACAGGCCCGCCGCAACGTCGTCGAGGCGCTGCGAGACATTGATTGGGCAGCCAAGGGCAAGACGGTGTCGGTGCGCATCAATGGACTCGACACCCACTACATGTACCGCGACGTCATCGACGTGATGGAGCAGGCGGGTGACCGGGTGCACACCATCCTGGTGCCCAAGGTGGGGGTTCCTGCTGACCTGTATTGCGTCGAGACGCTGGTCGACCAGATCGAGCAAGCCAAGGGATATCAGGTCAAGGTGGGTATCGAGGCACTGATCGAGACCGCGCTGGGGATGGCGAATGTGGAGGCCATCGCGAGCAGCCCGGGCCGGTTGGAAGCGCTGCACTTCGGGGTGGCCGATTATGCCGCGAGCAACCGGGCTCGCACCGTGAGCATCGGTGGCCTGAACCCGGACTACCCCGGTGATCAGTGGCATTTCGCATTGGCGCGGATGATCGTGGCGTGCCGGGCTTACGGGCTGCGGCCGATCGACGGTCCATATGGCGACTACTCCGATCCCGATGGCTTCCGAGCCGGGGCGCGGCGGGCGGCCGCGCTGGGGTGCGAGGGCAAGTGGGCGATCCACCCCAATCAGGTCGCGCTGGCCAATGAGGTGTTCAGCCCGCCGGAGGCCGAGGTGGATCGGGCCCAGCGGATCATCGATGCGCTTCGGGAAGCCGAGGCGCAGGGTAAAGGCGCCGCGTCGGTGGACGGCAAGATGATCGACGCCGCTTCGGAGCGGATGGCCAAGACGGTGATCGCGATGGACGAGGCGATCCGGACCGCGGCGGCGAGCCGGACCTAAGGGGCGGGTGTGGACATTCACGAATATCAGGCCAAGGAGATCCTGGCCCGTTTCGGAGTACCCGTACCACGAGGGGGTTTGGCCTACAGCCCCGAGCAGGCGTCCTACCGATGCACCGAGATCGGCGGGTCGGCCTGGGTGGTCAAGGCCCAGGTGCACGCCGGCGGCCGCGGCGAGGCCGGCGGGGTGAAGCTGTGTCACTCCGACCGTGACGTGCAGGACGTCGCGAACAGCATGTTCGGCCGACGATTGGTCACCAAGCAGTCCGGCCCGCGCGGCAAGCTGATTTACCGGGTGTACGTCGAGGAGGCCACCGAGATCGCCCGCGAGCTGTATTTCGGCATCGTGCTCGATCGACGCATCGAACGGGTCTGCATCATCGCCTCGGCCGAGGGCGGGGTGGAGATCGAAGACCTGCTCGCGTCCAAACCCGAGTCGTTGATCCGCACGACGATCGAACCCGCGGTGGGTTTC
>DASQVB010000066.1:0-10720 GCA_035640975.1 Pseudonocardiaceae bacterium | reverse complement strand
CAACTTCATCGGCAGGTCGCGGTAGGACTGCACCCACCGGGAGAAGAACGAGTTGATGATCGTCTCGCTGGTCGGCCGGACCACCACCGGCTCTTCGAGCTGCTTACCCCCAGCGTGGGTCACCACGGCCAGCTCGGGGCTAAACCCCTCGACGTGTTCGGCCTCACGCTTGAGGTAGGACTCGGGGATGAACAATGGGAAGTAGGCGTTGCGCCCGCCGACGGCCTTGATCCGGTCATCGACCTCGCGTTGCATCCGTTCCCACAGCGCATAGCCGGTCGGCCTGATCACCATCGTGCCGCGCACCGGGCCGTTTTCGGCCAGCTCGGCGCGCGCGATGACATCCTGATACCAGCGGGGGAAGTCGGTGCTCTGCGGAGTGAGCAGGGACGGCTTGGACATGGCCAAAGCCTAGCCCGCAGCGAAAACGCCTTCGGCTGCGCTGCTGTTCCCGAACCAACAGGAGGACTCCCAGGACTGCCGGCAACAGCTCTCCTGTTGAGTTCGGGACGCTGAGAGCGGTTTGCGGTTACGGTTGTGCGAGGAGGCGGTCAATAGCCCCCAGCGGGATCGGCACCCAGAGCGGGCGGTTGTTGTGTTCGTAGCCCACCTCGTAGACGGCCTTGTCTAACTCGAAGGCGCGCAGCAGGACAGTCTGATCCCGGGGATCGGCCATGCCCTGCGCGTAGCCGTCGCAGAATGCATCCCGATTGCGGTTGGCCCAAGCCAGTGCTACCGCGGTGTGCTGTTGTGGGTCAGCATCGCCCAGCGGAAGGTGGTGGGCCGCGTAGTCGAAGGATCGCAGCATCCCGGCGATATCGCGCAAGGGGGAGTCAGGGGCGATGCGCTCGGCCAGCGATGCCATCGGTTCACCCTCGAAGTCGATGAGCACCCAGCCGGTGACACTGCGCAGCACCTGACCAAGGTGCAGGTCGCCGTGTATTCGCTGGATCATCACTAAGTCGGCCAGTGCGCGCACCCCATCGAAGGCCGCCCGCAGCGCAGACTCGTGCGGCAACAGCTCGGGCACCTGAGCGAGCACTCCGTCCAACTTGCCGTGCATGCGGTCAGCAAGCGCGTCGAGGTAGCCGGCGGGGGCTGCAGCACTGCCCAGCGCGGTGGCCAAGTCGGCGTGCACAGCGGCCACCGCCTGGCCCAACCGGTAGGCCTCAGAGGCGAAATCGCCTCCGACATCTTCGGGATGGGGATGCTCGAACGGGCCAGGTGTCGCGTCGGACCGCAGGTCCTCGGCCATCAGGTCCCGCACGCTGGCGGTTGCCATGGCCCAGCCATCGGCAGTGCCGCGCAGGAACTCGGTCAGCATCCCGTAGGTGACGATGTTCCCTTCGCTGCCGCTACCGGTATCCAGGGTGCCCTCGATGCTGCCCAGTGGCGCGGCGATGTGGGCGCAGCCCACGGTAGCCAGTGCGCGATGCAGCTCCAGGTCAGGGCTGGTACCGACGACCAGCTTGCCGATCAGCTTGAGGATGTAGGTCTGCCCGTAGACCAGTGAGGTGTTGGACTGCTCAGCTCCGACCGGGCGAGAACGCAGCTCGGTGTCCAGCGCGACACCCGGCTCAGCGGCAAAGCGCAGACCTTCGACGTCGGCGCCCTTGGCCATCAGATCCAGCAGCACGGCGGTGAGCTCCGGATCGTGCACCGCTTGGTACACCGCTCGGTCGCCGATGGCGGCTACCCAGGCGTGGCCCAGGGTGTCCGGAAGGTCGCCACGTACTCCGAGCAGCAGCTGGTAAAGATCAGGATGCGGCTCGCCTTGGTCGACCGCGATGACCGCGTGCACCAGCCGCGGATCGGTCCCGCCCAGGTCGGTGGCGCGCACCGGGGTGACAGCTCGTACCGGACGGCCCTTGCCGGCGAACCAGCGCTGCTCAGGCAGCATCGCCGCCAGCGCGTCGGCGATATCCGCCAGCAGGTCAACTGGACTGATCATGTGTGACGGTTGGTGTCGGGAAGGATGATCTGGAACCAATAGAAGCCGTGTCCCGGCAGCGTGAGCAGGTAGGGCAGCTCGCCGATTGGCGGGAAATGCGCGCCGCCGGTCAGCTCGACCGGGACGCCCCCCGCGTGTTCGGACAGGTCAAGCTCCACCGGCTGCGGGAAGCGGGACAGGTTATTCACACAGATGATCAGGTCGTCACCGGTCTCCTCGTCACCCACGTAGTTGCGGTGGTAGGCCAGCACGCTGGGGTTGGACGAGCCGAGTTCGGTGAAGTCGCCCAGCCCGAAAGCCGGGTGCGCCTTGCGCACGTAGATCATCCGTCGAGTCCAGTTCAGCAGTGACTGGGACGAGTTCGACTGCGCCTCGACATTGAGTCCCTGGTAGCCGTATACCGGATCCATGATCACCGGCAGGTAGATGCGACCTGGGTCACATGTGGAGAAACCCGCGTTGCGGTCCGGGGTCCACTGCATCGGCGTGCGCACCAAGTCTCGATCACCAAGCCAGATGTTGTCCCCCATCCCGATCTCGTCACCGTAGTACAGCACGGGCGAACCGGGCAGCGACAGCAACAGCGCCGTGAACAGCTCTTGCTGATTGCGGTCGTTGTCCAACAATGGCGCCAGTCGCCGCCTGATGCCGATGTTTGCCCTCATCCGGGGATCCGACACGTACTCGCTGTACATGTAGTCGCGTTCCTCGTCGGTGACCATCTCCAGGGTCAGTTCGTCGTGGTTGCGCAGGAAGATTCCCCACTGGGCGCCGGACGGGATGGGTGGTGTCTGGGCCAAGATCTCCGAGATCGGGAACCGGGATTCCCGGCGGACCGCCATGAAGATGCGCGGCATCAGCGGGAAGTGAAACGCCATATGGCACTCGTCACCGCCCACTGCGGGATCGCCGAAGTACTCCACTACGTCCGCCGGCCACTGGTTGGCCTCGGCCAGCAACACCCGTCCGGGGAATTCGTCATCGACCACCTTGCGCCAGCGCTTGAGGAGCTCATGGGTGCGCGGCAGGTTCTCGCAGTTGGTTCCCTCCTCTTCGAACAGGTAAGGCACCGCGTCCAGCCGGAAGCCGTCGATGCCGAGGTCCAACCAGAACCGCAGCACGTCGATCATCGCCTCGCAGACCTCAGGGTTTTCGAAGTTGAGGTCAGGCTGGTGGGAGAAGAACCGGTGCCAGTAGAACTGGCAGCGCACCGGGTCGTAGGTCCAGTTCGATGCCTCGGTGTCGACGAAGATGACCCGGGCGTCTGAGTACGCCGTGTCCCGGTCGCTCCAGACGTAGTAGTCGCCGTAGGGTCCTTCCGGGTCACGGCGGGACTCTTGGAACCAGGGGTGCGCGTCGGAGGTGTGGTTCATCACCAGGTCAGTGATCACCCGGATTCCCCGCTTGTGCGCTTCGTCGAGCAGAGTGACGAAGTCGTCGACGGTTCCGAACTCCGGCAATACAGCCCGGAAGTCGGCAATGTCATAGCCACCGTCGCGCAGCGGAGAAGCGTAGAACGGCGGCAGCCACAGGCAGTCGATGCCCAACCACTCTAGGTAGTCCAGCTTGCCGGTCAGCCCGATCAGGTCGCCAGTGCCGTTGCCGTCGTGGTCGCTGAACGCCCGGACCAGCACCTCGTAGAAGACCGCTCGTTTGTACCAGTGCGGGTCTGGGGGCGCAGCTTCCGCGTGCTCGAAGTCGTCGGCTTGCGGTTCGATCAGGTAACCGTCGGGCAGCACCCCTTCACCCGTGTGCGGAATCCCTTCGAGGTCGGGGTTGGACTCGATGCGGAGTTCGGCAGACATCAGGTGCGACCTTCGTGAGAGGGTGAACGAGGTGTGCTGCGCGTGCAAGGAAGTACTCGATTAACCGCACTCGGTCAGTCGTACCGGTCCCCGCCTGGTAACGCAATGGACGTTCGCTACCGTCAGGCGGGGTCGCCAAGTGGACCCGGTTAGGGGGTCCGGAAGGCCGAGCCGGCCGCCACGTGGAAACCGAATGGTGGTTCGGACGTGGTGGAAAGGGGTGTAGGGCGGTGTTCGAACGAGGGGTGCCGGTACGGCGGCTGCCGGCCTGGACCTGGGCCGGGCAGCAGCCGACCTGGCAGGAGGCTCGGCCAGGTTTGATCGAGGTCGCGCTGAAACGGGCGCTGGCCCGTCCGTCGGGCAACTGGTACGTGCTCGCCGCGAGCCGGGAGGTTCGTGACGACCGGCCCTTCGGGCGCACCATTGCGGGGGTCGAGGTGGTGGCCTGGCGCACCCAGGACGGTGCACTGCACGCCGGTCCCGGTGAGTGCCCACACTTGGGCGCACCACTGTGTCGAGGGGCGGTGGTCGGCGGCGAGCTGGTGTGCCGCTGGCATGGTCTGGCGATTGGAGCCCGCGGTGGACCGGGATGGGACCCCTTCCCGGTTTACGACGATGGCGTGCTGGCCTGGGTGCGGCTGGACGCCGTGGGCGGGGAGGACCCGCTTGATGCGCCCGTTCTCGCGCGGCGGCCTGACCCGGACATCAGTTTGGACGCGGTGTTCACCGGGATCGGGCGCTGCGAGCCCGAGGACGTGATCGCCAACCGGCTCGACCCGTGGCACGGCAGCTGGTTTCACCCATACTCGTTTGTCGGGCTTCGGGTGGTCGAGGAGCCGAGTGATGACGTGGATCGGTTCGTGGTGGAGGTGGCCTTCCGGCTCACCCGGCGCTTCGGTGTTCCGGTGCGGGCCGCGTTCAGTTGCCCCGAACCGCGGACGATCGTGATGGACATCCTGGAGGGCGAAGGCGCCGGCAGCGTCGTCGAGACCCACGCCGTGCCTTTAGGCGTCGACGACGCCGGCCATCCGCGGACCGCGGTGATCGAGGCCACCATCGCCAGCTCGCCTCGTCCGGGATTCGCCGTCGCCCGCCGCGGGGCATCGGTGATGCGCCCAGCCATGCGCTGGGCGGCCGCCCGACTCTGGCGTGACGACCTGGCCTACGCCCAACGCCGTTATGACCTGCGCACCACCGGCCGCTGGCCAGGCTGACCGCAGATTACGGGGCCATCATGGCGCGTTTTCGGCACAGGTGCCGCTGTGGGATCAGCCGTAGCGGGCTGCGACGGTCCGCAGCGGGGCCAGCCGGCCGCGGACGGGAACCGTCCACAGTGGGTGCCCGCACAATCCCCACCTGTCCAGCAGCGCGTTGGCGGCCAGCAATCCACTGGTCGCAGCGCGTTCCATCAGCGCAACCGGGAGGTCTACCCGGGTAAGGTCGCCGGCGAGCACCACGGCCGGGTCGGGGGTGGTGACGGTAGGCCGGTCGGTGAACGTTCCGGGCGCGAACAGCGGGCAGTCGGCCTGCAGCTCATGGCGCTCGTCGACGATGTTGGCGTCCGCGGTTTCCGGGTAGATCCGGTGCAGCTCGTCGACCAGCTGGCGCCTAGCCTGCGCCGGATCCCCGGTCAGCGCATAGGCATGCAGCTCCACCACCGAACCTCCGGTTCGGCGCACCCACCGGGCCGCCTCGCCCTCGAATCGCTCCAGCACGCTGACGTTGTCCAGCGGCCCGAAGCCGCTGGTGCCCAGGAACCCGGGTCGGGCGGGATCGACCGGGCGGTCCAGCCACAACCGGGAGACCAGAAACGGCGGCGCGGTACGCAGCCGCGCGATGCGTTCCCGCCAACCTGGTTCACCAAGCTCAGGAGAGGTGCTGAGTAACTCCTGCAACCCCCGTACGTCAGCGGCGAGCACCACCGCGTCGACCTCGTCGGAATCGCCGCCGGCATGCAGGGCGAACCGGCGGCCCTGCCCGGGCGCCACTTCCTTGACGGCTACCCCGGCGCGCACCACCACACCAAGCTCGGCCAGATAATCGCCCATCGGCTCCCACAACGCCTGCGGGAACGGTTCGGCGGTCACGTCGAATACCAGGCCCTCAGCCGAGCCCAGAAAATAGATGTGGAACATCGTCGCCAACTCGGCTGCCGACAGTTCCCGCGGATCGGCGAAGAAGCTGCGGGAAAACACCGAAAACGCCAGGTGTCGTGCCGCATCCGGGAACCGCACCCGTTCCAGGAATGTCATCGCGTCCTGGTTGTCCAACCGCCAGTAGACTTCCGGCACCGACACGTCGATCAGAGGCAGTGCGGCCACCGGGTCGATCCGGGTGATCAGGTCACGCACCCGGAAGGTCGGGCTGGCCAGCGCGAAGGCCAGCGCGTTCCACGGTGGAGTGCGGGGCAGGCCGGCGAAGGTGTCGCGGTGCCCATCGGCGTCGACCAGCGGGTAGTCAGACAACGGTGTGAGCGCCCGGCCCAGCGGATCGGCCCGGCGCAGCAGCGCACGCAGGTTGTAGTACTGGCGGAAGAAGGCATGGAAGCCGCGGCTCATGGTGACCGTGGATCCGTCGGCCAGCGTCGTCAGCCAGCCACGTAGCCGGCCGCCGAGCTGCTGCTCACGTTCCAGTAGCTGCACCTGCACGCCGCGCTCGGCCAACGCCACAGCGGCCGCGATGCCGGCGATCCCGCCGCCCACCACGGCCACCTTGGGAGGCGCGCTCTCGGGTCGCAATCGGCCACCTCGTGGCGGGTGCAACACGGCACGGCGGTCCCGGCCGGGTCGTTGTCCGTTGTCGCCTCGCGGCCTCATTGAGATCGCCGGGCCACGACGGTGTGCACAATGCCGCGTTCCCACCCCGGCATCGTGGCGATGCCGACCTCGTCCAGACCGTGCCCGCGCAGCCGCTGCGCCAGCACGTCGACGGTGTCGAAGCGAAGTACGCTGCGCCACAGGTAGCGGTAGAGGCTGGCCCGGCCGGTGACCACCTTCCCGGCGGGAATGATCACGGTCCAGCTCACCGCGGTCCAGATCGCCTGACTGCGCAGTCGACCGTCCAGCGCGTAGTCGTGTATCGCCAGCGGCGCACCTGGCGCGAGCAGGTCGCGCAGTCTGGCCAGCACCGGGTCCGGGTTGGGCAGGTTGCGCACCAAGTACGCGGCGAAGATGCCGTCGAACGGGCCGTGCACCCCGGCCGCGGCGAGATCCTCGGCCCGGGAGTGCACGAAGGACACCCGCTGTGGCCAGTCCGCCTGCCGGGCTCGGGCGAGCATGCCGGCTGATGCGTCCACCGCGGTGATCGTGGCCTGCGGTGCGGCGGCCAGCAGTGCGGCCGTTGATGCTCCGGTGCCGCAGCCCAGGTCTAGCAGGTGCAGCCCAGTACCCTGCCCAGGAAGCTGCATCCGGCGGGCGGAGCGGGCCAGGTTGTCGTGATAGCCGGGACTGGCCGCGACCAGACGGTCATAATTCGCTGCGGCCGCGTCAAACTCGCTGGGTACGTCGATCGTCACCAGCGCAGCCTACGGCCGCGCTCCAGCGGCGAGTGAGACTGTGGCCGGTGTCGCCGCCGCCAGCCGCCGCAGCCGCAGAATGTGAGCCACGGCCCGCCACGGCTCAAGTTGCACGTAGTTGGTCTGGCCCCAGTCGTAGGTGTCACCACTGACCTCGTCGTGCACCAGAAAACGATCCTGCGCGCGCATCCCCAGCGCCGGTAGGTCAAGTGACACCGTCCCGCTCACGGTGATGTAGGGCTCCAGGGTCACCACGCAGAGCACGGCGTCGTCGGTGGCTGGGTCGGTCTTGGAGTACGCCAGCAGCGACTCGTGGCTGGTGCGGTGGAAGCGCAGCGTGCGCAGCTGCTGCAGCGCGGGATGCGCCCGGCGGATCGCGTTGAGCCGGGCGATCCACGGTTCCAGGGACCGTCCCTGGGCCAGCGCAGCCGCGAAGTCCCGGGGCCGCAACTGGTATTTCTCGCTGTCCAGGTACTCCTCGCTACCCACCCGCACCGGTGTGTTCTCGAAGAGCTCGAAGCCGGCGTAGACCCCCCAGGAGGGGGACAGCGTGGCGGCCAGCGCGGCCCGGATGGCGAACATACCGGGACCGCCCAGCTGCAACGACTCATGGAGAATGTCCGGAGTATTGACGAAGAAGTTCGGCCGCATCTCGTCGACTCTGGACGCCAGCTCTTCCCCGTACTCGGTGATCTCCTGCTTGCCGATGCGCCAGGTGAAGTAGGTGTAGGACTGGGTGAAGCCCAACCGAGCCAGCCCGTAAAGCCGCGCCGGGCGGGTGAACGCCTCGGCCAGGAAAAGCACGTCCGGGTATTGGTCCTTGACCTGCCAGAGCAGCCATTGCCAGAAGTCCGGCGGCTTGGTGTGCGGATTGTCCACCCGAAATATTCGGACCCCGCGCTGCGCCCAGAACAGCATCACTCGCAGCATCTCGGTGTAAATGCCGCGAGAGTCTGAGTCGAAATTCAGGGGGTAGATATCCTGATAGCGCTTGGGTGGATTCTCCGCATAGGCGATAGTGCCGTCTGGACGGATGACGAACCATTCGGGATGCTCCTTGGCCCACGGGTGGTCCGGAGCGCACTGCAGCGCGAAATCCAGCGCGACCTCCATGCCGAGTTCGCCGACCCTGGCCACGAAGGCCTCGAAGTCGTCAAGGGTGCCCAGCCGGGGGTGCACGGCATCGTGCCCGCCGTCGATCGAGCCGATCGCCCACGGCGAGCCGACGTCGTCGGGTCCAGCGTCGATGGTGTTGTTGGCACCCTTGCGGTTCACCTCTCCGATTGGGTGGATCGGCGGCAGGTACACCACGTCGAAGCCCATTGCGGCGATCCGGTCCAGCTCGCGGGTGGCGGTCGCGAAGTTCCCGTGCACCGGGTTGCCCTGGTCGTCAACGCCGCCGGTGGATCGTGGGAAGAACTCGTACCAGGAGCTGAACAGTGCCCGGGGGCGGTCCACCCATATCTTGTGTGAGCTGCCCCGGGTGACCAGGTCGCGGAGTGGGTCAGCGTTGAGGAGCTGGGTCACCTGCGTCGCCAACGCGGGGCCGACTCGCTCGTCGAGGGCCCGTCCGGTATCCCGCAACGCCGCCGCGGCAGCCGCCAGTACCGGCCGGTTGGGTCCCTGGCCGCCGCGGCGCGCTGCGCGATCCAACAGCCGGGCGCCGACGTGCAAGTCGTTCTCCAGCTCCGATGTGCCCTGGCCGGCGTGGATTTTCACCTTGACCGCGTGCCGCCAGGTCGTCCACGGGTCGGCCCAGGCGTCCACCCGGAAGGCCCACCAGCCAACCTGGTCAGGCACCACGGTTGCGAGGAACTGGTCGGTGCCTGGTTCCCCGGGCTGCATCCGAACCTGGCTTACCAGCCGGTCGCCGGGACCGCGCCAGACCACCGTGGCGGCCACCGCATCGTGCCCCTCGCGCCAGACCACGGCTGATAACGGAATGTGTTCGCCGACCACCGCTTTGCTCGGGTACCTCCCGCACGCGACCACGGGCGTGACATCGTCGATGGCGATCCGACCACTCACCAGTTGCCTCTTCCCCGTCGGCTCCCAGACTGGTTTCCCCAGTCTGCCGCTAGCGGCCGTCCGGTGCGCGTCAGGTGTGACAATCGTGACCCAGTCGGGGACTTCGACATGGCCAGTACACACCTCGGGAGCTGGGTACCCACGAAGTACCCACAAGCCGTCATCTCGTATCCACGCGCCTGCGTCGAGGGGTACGAACGGGCCTGGCGACTTCTACGTATATCCCATACGCGGAGTTCTTCCGGAGGGCTAGCCTCGGATGATGCACCCGTTCAGGGAGCTGCCGGGTCATCCGCGCCGGCTTGGGGAGGCGCTGCGGGCGGTGCGCGCCCATGCCGGACTCTCCGGGGAGCAGCTCGCGAAACGGCTGGGGATCTCTCAGTCTCGGGTGAGCCGGATTGAACTGGGCCAGCAGGTGGCGTCGGCCGACCTGGTGCGTCGCTGGGCCGAGGTAACCGGGGCGCCGGAGAAGCGTTGCGCCGAGCTCGTCGGTTGGGCCGAGTCTGCGGGTAGTGAGGCGGTCGCGTGGCGGGCTTCCATGGGTCGCGGTCTGGCGCGGCTACAGCGGGACAGCCGCGAACTCGAGGAAAGCGCGGCGACGATTCGTTCCTTCCAACCGGTGCTCGTCCCCGATTTACTGCAGGTACCCGAGTACGTCCGGCGCATCGTCGCTGCCGGCAATCCGCAACACAGCACATCCGAGATCGCTGCCGCGGTGGCCGCTCGGATGGACCGCCAGCTCCGGCTCTACGAGGGCACTGCGCGGTTCGAGTTTGTGATCACCGAGGCGGCGTTGCGCTGGCGGGTCGGGCCGCCACACGTCATGCTCGCGCAGCTTGACCGGATCACCGCGGTGGCCGGCTTGGAGTCCGTGGATGTACGAGTGATCTCACTGGACAGCAATTTGGATACCTGGCACGAGCACGGATTCAGCCTGACGGACGACCGCACCGACGATGATCCAGTGGTAACCGTCGAGATCCGGACCAGCCAGGTGATCACCACCGATCCAGCCGAGGTCACCTTCTACCGGGACGCCTTCGTGCGCCTGCGGGAGGCCGCGCTGCACGGCGCCGAGGTCGATGCGCTGCTACATCCCATTCGCGAGGGCCTGCTTCGCACCCAGTCGACACGCTAAGGTTACCCATACTTACCCGGGTAGCAACGCCCTCTTACCGAGCTGCCAACGGCCCGACGGACAACCCCCGGTGTAGCCGCACCGCAGCCCGCCGAGGCCGCTGCACCAGTCTTCTCGGTGAAGGACCACCAATGCCTCCGCACCTTAGCCAACCAACGCCCTGCGCGAGTGCGAGAACAATCACCCGCCGAGCACTCTGTGCAACCGCGGAGGCCGGCTCTGCGCGGGATAGAGTCCGCCCGTGAGAGCATTGCGCCGGTTCACCGTCCGCGCCCAGCTGCCCA
>DASQVB010000065.1:0-2966 GCA_035640975.1 Pseudonocardiaceae bacterium | reverse complement strand
GAACCGTGGGACGTCGGGCCGGGGGGCTACCAGGTGGGCAACTTCCCCCCACTGTGGACCGAATGGAATGGCAAGTTCCGCGACACGGTGCGCGACTTCTGGCGCGGTGAGCCGGGCACGCTCGGCGAGTTCGGTTCCCGGCTGACCGGCTCCTCCGACCTCTACCAGGCCGATGGCCGCCGACCACACGCATCGATCAACTTCGTCACCGCGCACGACGGATTCACCCTCCCCGACCTGGTCTCCTACAACGACAAACACAACGAGGCCAACGGCGAGGACGGTCAGGACGGCGCCGACGACAACCGGTCCTGGAACTGCGGGATGGAGGGGCCCACCGACGACCCCCAGGTAGTGGATCTGCGAGCCCGCCAGCGGCGCAACATGCTGGCTACCTTGTTCCTGTCCCAAGGCATCCCCATGCTCTTGCACGGTGACGAACTCGGCCGCACCCAGCAGGGCAACAACAACGTCTACTGCCAGGACAACGAGCTTTCCTGGGTGGACTGGAGCGCGGTCGATCAGGAGCTGCTCACGTTCACCGCCGGCCTGATTGCGCTGCGCCGCGACCACCCGGTGTTCCGCCGCCCCAGGTTCTTCGCCGGGCGTCCGATCCGGGGCGGTGACGAGCTGGGTGACATCGCGTGGTTCACCGAGTCCGGTGAGAAGATGATCGAGCAGGACTGGGAGGCGGAGATTTGTCAGTGCCTCACCGTGTTCCTCAATGGTGAGGGCATCCCAGATGCCGACGGCCGTGGCCAGCGGGTCACTGACAACTCTTTCCTGCTCTGCTTTAACACTCACCACGAAGACACCATCGTGCAGCTGCCAGGCAACGACTACGGACAGCAGTGGACCGTCGTGCTGGACACGGCCACCGGCAAACTGTTAGACGCTCGCGGGATAGCCATTGCCGTCGAAGACAAGATCACTGTCACCGCCCGCTCGCTGGTGGTTCTGGAGCGCACCGCGTGACGCTCCCCTCCTCGACCTACCGGCTGCAGTTGGGCCCGGATCTGTCCTTTGCTGATGCCGTCGCGGTGGTGCCTTACCTGGCATCGCTGGGGGCCGGCGCGGTGTACACCTCTCCGCTGCTGCAGGCGATGCCAGGCTCACAGCACGGTTACGACGTGGCCGACCCCGGCCGGGTATCCGACGTCATCGGCGGGGAACCTGGCCGGCGCGCGCTGGCGGCCGCGGTTCACGACCACGGGTTGACGTTGGTGGTCGACATCGTGCCCAACCATCTCGGCGTCGCCGATCCGCAGGCCAATCCGGCCTGGTGGGACCTGCTGCAGCACGGGCCGGCGTCGCGCTTCGCCCGGTGGTTCGACATCACCGGTTGGCCGCTGCGCCTGCCGATCCTGGCTGACTCCCCGGCTGCGCTTTCTGACTTGCGGGTGGACGGCGAGCTGTTGCGCTACCACGAGCGCGCGTTCCCGCTGGCGCCCGGGACATCGGCGGCCGGCAACCCCCTGGACGTGCATGAGGCACAGCACTATCGGCTCGTCTCCTGGCGGGCGGACCTGGGCTACCGACGGTTCTTCGCGGTCAGTGAGCTCGCCGCGGTCCGAGTGGAGGATCCAGAGGTCTTCGCCGCCACCCACGGCGAGGTGCTGCGCTGGGTCGCCGGCGGCGACGTCGACGGCTTGCGGGTCGACCACCCGGATGGCCTCACCGACCCGGCGGGCTACCTGCACCGGCTGCGGGAACGCGCACCGGACGCTTGGATCCTGGTGGAGAAGATCCTCGAACCTGGTGAAGAGTTGCCCGGCTCGTGGCCGGTCGAGGGCACCACCGGCTACGACGCACTCGCCGAGGTCGACGGGGTGCTCGTCGACCCGGCCGGCGAAGCGGCGTTCACTGCGCTGGACACGTCATTGACCAGGGTCCGGACAGACTGGGCACAGCTGGTGCACGATTGCAAGCTCGACGTGGCCACCGGCATGCTCGGCTCCGAACTGCGCCGGCTGGCGGCGCTTGTCCCTCACGTCACCGACGTCCCTGCCGCGCTCGCGGAGGTCCTTGCCTACTTTCCGGTCTATCGGTCCTACCTGCCGGATGGGGTCGAGCATCTGGATCAGGCACTGACGGCTGCCCGGAATCGGCGTCCTGACCTGGAGGCGACGCTGGAGGCGCTGTCGCCCATGCTGCGGGATCCGGGCGAAGAGCTCGCTGTCCGGTTCCAGCAGACCTCCGGCGCAGTGATGGCCAAGGGCGTGGAGGACACCGCCTACTACCGCTGGACCCGGTTCATCGCACTCAACGAGGTGGGCGGAGATCCGGCTCGCTTCGGGCTCGCCCTCGACGACTTCCACGCCGCTTTGGCACACCGCGAACAGATCGCCCCGCACGGGATGACCACGCTGTCCACACACGACACCAAACGTTCCGGTGATGTGCGGGCCCGGTTAGCGGTGCTCTCGGAGCTGCCGGCGCTGTGGGTGGACTCCGTTCGGGAGTTCAGCAGGCTGGCCGATGCGGCCGGTGCCACCGTGCCCGACCCGGCGTTGGGCCACCTGCTCTGGCAGACCCTGGTGGGCGCATGGCCGCTGCCGCCGGAGCGGCTGCACGCCTACCTGGAGAAGGCGATGCGGGAGGCGCGGACCCGCACCAGCTGGACCGACCCGGACGAGGCGTTCGAGACCGCCATGCATGCCGTCGCCGATGCCGCACTGGAGAACCCGGCGTTGAGCGCCGCCGTGGCCCGGGTAGCGGTCCAGACCATCCCAGCTGGTCGATCGAACTCGCTGGCCGCGGTGCTACTGCAACTGGCGATGCCCGGCATCCCGGACACTTACCAGGGTGGCGAGCTGTGGGACCTGTCGCTGGTGGACCCGGACAACCGCCGCCCGGTGGACTTCACTGCGCGGACCGAACTGTTGCGGCGGGTAGACGATGGCTGGCTGCCCGGCATGGGCGGTCCAGAGGGAAATGACGCCGATCTGTATGACGCCGGCGCGGCC
>DASQVB010000064.1:0-5448 GCA_035640975.1 Pseudonocardiaceae bacterium | reverse complement strand
CTGCCGGCCGCTGGCTGCGGGAGAAGTTCGCGAAGATCGATCTTGCGTTGTGCTCGCCCGCAGTGCGAGCCGTCCACACCTGGGACCTTGCATCCGCACAACTGGATGCGATGCCTCGAGTCAGCCACGACGGCCGCCTTTACGGCGCCTCGGCCGGAGAACTTTTGAGGATTACGCAGGAATTGCCGCACAAGGCGTCGACAGTGGTTCTGGTGGGTCACAATCCAGGTCTCGAGGACTTCCTGGAGCTGCTGACCGGAACCGCTGAAGTCCTCAAGACCTCTGCCATCGCTGTCATGGCGACACAGGGGACATGGGCGAAGGTAAAGGATCGGTCGTGCATCTTGGATGCGTTTGCGATCCCACGTGGTGCATGAGGCCGTCACACGCCGTCGCGGAGGACGACCAGCTGGCCTTCTTTAAGACCGGAGATGACCTGGGTGCGATCGTCTCCGACAAGGCCGGCTTGGAACCTGACCTGCTGCTGTACACCATCGGCATCGACGACGGTGACGGAGCTTTGGTCACCGCGTTTGCGAACGGCCGAGTTCGGAACGGTGAGGACGTCCTCGACCTGGTTGGTGACCACTCGTGCTTGAGCGGTTTGGCCATCCTTGAGTCGCGGATCGGTCTCGTTCAGTACGACGGTGACGTAGTAATTGATCACGCTGGAGATGCTGCTGCCAGTGGGTGCCACGGCGACCACCGTGCCGGCGCGGGTGAGGTCCGGCACGGCGTCGAAGGAGACGTCGACCTTCTGGTTAGGAGTGACCTTTGCAGCGTCAGATTCCTCGAACGGAACCACCACCTGGAAGGTATTGATTTCACTGAGGACCAGGAACTGGTTGCCGCCGGGACGCTGGGCACCGGTAGCCGGATTGCCCAGAGAGACGCTGCTGTTCGCCGCCCCGCCAGCGACCCCGGGAATGGGGGCAAAGGTGCCCGGCGCCAATGGACTGGTGTTCTGGCTGGGGCTGATGTACTCCCCCGGCACGCCGTTGATGACCGACACGGTGCCCGCGACCGGGGCGCGCAACACGGTTTGGTCCACATCTCGCTGGGCAGCAGCGACCTGGGCTTGAGCACTGGCCACCAGCGCGACCTGCTGCTCGATGTCGAAAGGCCGGTCCGAGCGCACAGCGTCAAGGTTGCTCTGTGCGGTGATCACGCTCTGCCGGGCATTCTCAACCGAGACCTGACCCGTTGCGCGGTCGATATTCAGCTTCTGCTGCGCGGTATCAAGAGCGCTCTTGTCCGTCAGCACCGCGCGACGACCATTGACAACCGCCTGCTGATCCATCGGGATCCGGTTACATGCCGGGTTGCCGTTGGCGCTGCCGGCCGGACCTGGCGGGGTGGTGCCCACGGTCGCGGGGCCTACCCGAGCGGGGTTGTCGAGTTCTGCCTGAGCTGGTCCCACCCCAACCGAGGAGTCAGGCCGCCCATCTTGAGCGCCTGAGCCGTTACCGGGTGGGGGCGGGGCGTAGGGAATACCGCCAGTTGCGGCACAGGAGACCTGATCGGCACGCAACTGTTCCTGAGCCTTGTTCAGCAGGAAAGTGTCGAAGTCCAACTGCCGGTTCGCTTGGTCTATCGCCGAGGCGTCGGCGGACAGTTGCGTATCGACCAACCTCTGCGTCGCCAGCAGGATCTGCTGCGCTTGGTCGAACGCTTCCCCTGCGCCCTCAACCGTGGTCGCATTGACAAGCTTACCGAACAGAGCCTGCTGGGAATTCAGCTGGCCCTGCAGCTGCTCCAACGTCTGCCGGAGCTGGAAGTCATCGGTGCGCGCCAAGACCTGGCCCGCGCTCACCCGATCCCCGACCTTAACCAGCACCTCCTCGAGCTGCCCGCCTTTCGGAAAGCCCAAGTTCTTCTCGGTGATGGCGGCCAACGAACCTGAGGCGGACACCTTTGTGACGACCGCGCCCCGCTCCACTCGTCCGGTGGGCGGCGCTGACGGTTCACTACCGCACCCAACCGCCGCACCCAGCACGGTCACCAACCCGAGCGCCACCAAGATCCGGGCAGTGTAGGCCCGAGCTGGTGACCGCGTCGTCGGGCTGGTCGGGATTGTGGTCACAGCGAGGTTCCCCCCTGTCTTCGGCTTCTTCGCTGTGCAACGCCTGAGAACGCGGTGAGTTACGGGGTGTTACGCGCCGGAGCGGGTGAGTCGTGCCGGTCACTGGTAACGGAGGGCTTCGATGGGCCGTAGCCGAGCGGCGCGGTTAGCCGGGTAGCCGCCGGCGATGAGACCGATTGCGAGGCTGATCCCAAACGAGACCACGATGGAGGGGATGGTCACGGCCGGGGCGAACGACTCGAAGGTAGGGCCGAAGGAAGGCGCGATTCGGGCGCCGAGCGCCGACAGACCAACCCCGAGGGCAACACCGATAAGCCCGCCGAGGCCGGCCAGCACTATGGACTCGATAAGGAACTGTTCGAGAACCGCGCGCCGAGTGGCACCGATCGCTTTTCGGATTCCGATCTCCCGAGTTCGTTCGGTGACCGAGACCAGCATGATGTTCAGGACTCCGATAGCGCCGACGAGCAGCGAGATCGCGGCGACGGCCGCGGTGAACAGGGTGAGGATGCGCAGGATCTGATTGAACGAGTCAAGCCTGCTGCGCAGGGATTGGACCTCGAAGTCCCGGTTGGCGGAGTCCTTGATCCGGTGCCGCTCGCTGAGGATGCGGATCACCTCATCCTGTACGGCGGGCACTGCAGAAGCTTGGGCGGCTTGCACGACGATCTGGTTGATCTTGTCGCCGCCGCCGAAGATGTAGCGGCGCGCGGTGTCCAGCGGCATGACCGCGACGCTGTCGCCCGGTTCCCCGACGGACTGCATCACCCCGATGACCCTGAAGGTCTGACGGTTCATCCGGACGGGCTGGTTCAGCGCAGCCGCGGGGTCATCACCGAAGAGGTAGGTCGCCACGCTGGGCCCCAGCACGACCACTTTGGCGCCGGAGCGGGTCTGGGCCTCGTCGAAGAACGACCCCGCCGCCATGTCTTGGTTGTTCACCTCGATCCAGCTGTCGGTGGAGCCGATGACGTTCGCCCGGAACCTCCAGGCGTCGGTTTCGATCAGCGCTCTGCCGGTGGTGGCGGGGATCACTGCGTCTATCTGATCCACCAGTGCCGGATCCTGTAACGCCGCGACGTCGGCGTCGATCAGGTCCTTCGGGGCGGCGCCGCCGGGGACGTTGCCGACTGTTGGCACGATGGTGATGAGGTTGGCCAGCGGTTCGAGTTGCGCATTGACCGAAGTCTTCAACCCGTTGCCGAGGGCCACCAGCAGGATCACAGCCGCGACTCCGATGATGATGCCGAGCATCGTCAGCGCGGAGCGCAACCGGTTGGCGCGCAGCCCACGCATCGCGATGCGCAACGCCTCCTGCAGATTCACGCGTTGACCTCCGACCGGTTCCGTTGTACCTGATCGCTCTCGATGCGCCCGTCGCGCAGCCGCACGACCCGCTTGGCGAACCGGGCGATCTCCTCTTCGTGAGTGATGATCACAACCGTGCGGCCGGCATCGTTCAGCGCGCCGAGCAACTTCAAGATGTCGACGCTGGAGGCGGTGTCGAGATTGCCCGTGGGCTCGTCGGCAAGCAGCATCGTGGGATCGTTGATCAACGCCCGCGCGATCGCCACCCGCTGCTGCTGGCCGCCGGAAAGCTCGTTGGGCATGTGCTTTTCGCGCTCGCCCAGCCCGACTTGCTCCAGGACCGACCGGGCTCTGGCGCGCCGATCGTGCGCTCCCGCGTAAACCAAAGGCAGCTCGACGTTACGGATTGCGCTCGTGCGCGGGATGAGGTTGAACGACTGGAACACGAACCCGATCTTGCGACTGCGGATCCTGGCCAGCCGGTTGTCGCTGAGAGTGCTGACATCGGTGCCGTCGAGCAGGTAGCGACCACTGGTGGGGATGTCCAGACAGCCCAGGATGTTCATAAGCGTGGTCTTGCCCGATCCGGACGGACCCATGATCGCGACCAGGTCACCGTCATCGATGGTCAGGTCGACACCACAGAGTGCTCGTACCTCGACCGAACCCATCCGATAGACCTTGGTGACGTCCTCAAGCTGGATCATTCCACTCCCTCCTGCACATCGAACGCCATCGGGGCCCGGCGACCGACGACGCGCGCTCATAGCCCGTCGATCACACCCGGCCGGCCCGCGGTGGCGTTACGAGCAGTCCTTCGTCTGTCAAGCTCTGGCTCCGCCAGCGGGCAGTGGACGACCGCGGCTTGGACGATGGCGCATACACGCGAGCGCACCGACCATCCGGGCCGGACCTCGGGGTGGGAGGGGACGTCACCCACCGTACGCGGTCTAGATCGACGCTACCGCCTTGCGCCCGTTACGCAAAGTACTGAAACACATACACGTATGGGTCTTTTTGTAGGGTTCGGAACAGCGATTGAGCCCTGGGCAGCCGAGGCGCTGCATCGAAGCAGTGAGAGCCGGGAGCGCGCAGACCAGGACAGCCGGGCGAGAAGCGGCAGCTCTACCTTCGAGGCCAGACTGCAGTGACCACGCAGTCACCCTTCAACGGTCTCATCCGTGCCGGTGCAATCGGTTCCGGTGGAGGTGTCGTGACGTGCTGTTACCGATGCCTTCTGCCACCTGAGCCGACTCTTCATACGTGCCGATCCGCCATGACGCTCTGCAGTGAGGCCAAGAGGTCAAGCGACTCGTATGACCACCTGAGAACGGCCCCCGGAGAATCTTCGTCCGGGGCCGTCCACGTGGTAGCGGGGGCAGGATTCGAACCTGCGCCCTCTGGGTCATGAACAGTGCCAGAGCTGTCTCGCTTGTCTCAACTGGATGCCTTTGAGCTGGCCAGTGCCGCTGCTGGCGCCCGTGTCGTCCGCGGTATCTCAGCTGACGCGCTTGGTCGCGGAGCGTCTCGTTACCGCCGCCGTTACCAAGTACGGTCACTACTCTCCTGCTCTCGTTCCGGCCGCTCCCTGTCAACGGTCGGGGCGGCGTCGGGCAGATCCGCATATCGGGACTGGGTCTTCGAGGGGAGGCGCGACAGCCAGCTCCGTGGCGACAGCAGGAGGTTCTGGCTGTGGTGACCACGATGGGTACCTCCGCGCGAGAAGTTGGCCGCACCGGCGGAAAAAATGACGCGAATTAGAGGTGAGCACGTAAATCGGCGGCGCCGGGGACGCTGCGATGGCGTCGTAGGGCAAGTAGGCGTCAGGTTCAGGCGGCGTCGAACAGCTCGCACAGCAGATGCTTGGGGTGCCGTCGGCTGCCGACAGCAGTGTCGTGCCACCAGCGGTGTAAGCAGACGCCGCACTGCACCCAAACCAGGTTGACGTCGTAATCAAGCAAGTACAGCGGGGTGTCGCCGCAGTAGGTACAGGGCAGCCACGCGCGGCGGCCGGGATCTGCTTGGGCGTCGAGCATCATGGGATCACCTCGGGGGTG
>DASQVB010000063.1:0-3003 GCA_035640975.1 Pseudonocardiaceae bacterium | reverse complement strand
TAATCAACCCCACCCGGCGGGCCACGTACTGGACCGGCTATGGCCGGGCGCTTGCCCGGATGCGGGGACGCCAGAACGAGGCCGTGATGGCGCTGCGCCGCGCGGAGAAGATCTCCCCCGGCAAGGTGTTACGCAACCCGTTGGCCCGCGACATCATCGGCGAACTCGTTGCTCGGTCCCAACGGGACGCCGTCGGCCGGGAGCTGCGCGGGATGGCCTACCGGGCCGGGCTGCCGGTGTAGTTCAACCGGGGGATGTTGCCGTACGGCAAACCCCGCCGCCGATGATCGCTCACTGTCGTCAGTCATGATCGACGTACCGGACATTGAGCACCAGCAACGCGAGCGTGGCCGCCTGACGACGCGCGGCCGCAGCGCCGACGACGGCAGCTGGACCACGCTGCTAGTGATCCACGAACTCGACGGCGCATGGACGATCCACGGCCTGGGCGCACCCGGGGTGAAGCTCGCGCAGGCCGACATGGTCACGCTGGTCGAGCAGATCCTGGAGCGTGCCCGGTGAGCCGGGCTGGACGCCGCTTCCACACGCCGAGAAAGTCCGGTGAGCCCTCGATCGTCGTCGCACGTCAGGCCCTCACTCTCCAGTCACAGAGCCCACCCTCGCGACGACCTCGCACAGCGAACGGACCGACAGGGCTGTGATGACGAGCACACCACACAGACCAACCGGCCGGTATTCTTTTCGCTTTCTGCACGATACTTTGCACGGTAGGGACGGGCCTTACGAGCCGTCGGCCCGCTGCCCTGGCAAGACCCAGGCGACGCCACTACCGGCAAGGTGGGAGAGCGCGATGGCAGGCAAGCGGCGCAAAGTTAACCCCCGGACGGCACGGACCTCCGGGGCCACCGCGCCGCCTCGTCTCATCGCGATGGTCGATGCCACGACCGGCACTGCGCACCGGGTGACAGACGAGTCGATCGCCGCGGGTCGCCGTGCCGGGGGCATCTACGTCGCCGTCTGCGGGGCACAGGTGCTCGCCGCGAGTCTCACCATGCCCGAGCGTGACCAGTGCCAGCCATGCCAAGCATGCACCAGGGAGTCCCGGTGAGCTGGTACCTGCGGTCCACCGACGACCACGACACGCACAGGGGCATGATCAGCCGAGGCAGCGTGATCGCTGCATGCGGCATCCGGTTCGCCCCACGTTGAACGTCGGGATCACCCGCTCGGCGTGTACAAGGCCGAGTGTGGCCACCTGCTTATGATCGTCACCGAGTTGCACTTCCGGCCCAATGGGAAGCCGTGCGATGCGTGCGCCGCAGTGGCCGGGCCACGCTACCCGCTCCGTGACTTGGCACATCAGGACGATCAATGACCCGACCGCCCGCCCCGCGCTGGGCGTTGTCCCCGCTGGACCACAAAGCCCACCTGTTACTACCCGAGGGCGGCTATTCGGGTGTACTCGCCGCTTACTGCGGGCACCTGCTGCCCACGGTGGCTACCGTGCACGATCAGCCCCCGACCGGGGGCGCTGTACATGCTGCGACCTGATTTTCCAAGCGGAGATCAGCCCGCCGAGATTCGGCCGGGTCCAAGCAGCAGGAGGTTGTTCAACGAGGAGACCCGTCCGGCCGTCGGTTTCTGAGCGTGCCTTCCGGGGCTTCCGGCTCCCGGCGGTGGGGCGGTCCCACCACCGAAAGCGTAAGGAACCACCCATGATGTTGTTACGACGCAAGGCACCCAAGCACCGGTTACAGCCGCCGGTGCGGCGCATGGTTGACATGGTGGACGCGCGTACCGGCATGGTCCACCTCTTGACACCCGAGGCCGCCGCTGCGGGTCGTAGCGGCGAAAGCCGCTACATCGCTGTGTGCGGGACGGACGTGGTGCCCGCGAGCCTCACCGAGCTGGAACAGCGCTACTGCTGGCCGTGCCGCTCCACCACCACCGGCATCCCAAGTCAGCGATCGAGATCGGCAGCACGACGGTGAATTGGTACCCGCAGGTCCGACAAGCTCCTACGACACGCACCGGGCCACGCTGATCCGGGCCAGGGCGGGACCGGTATCCGCCATGCTGGCGACGGCAGCCGCTGCGGCTACCGGAATTGCCGTGGAGCGCGCGCAGTACGCAAGGCACCCCCGAGCTAGGCCCGAGGACGGTAACGCAGGGCTAACGGTTTGTCGGTCAGCGCTCGCACTTCGATGTCGGTGCCGGGGATGCGGGTCCAGGTGTAGCCGTTGACGACCATCGCTCGCTCGGTTCCGCCGGTCCAGGTGACGATGCAGGTAGATCGTCCGGCGCCCTGCACGGCCTGGCGGCCCTGGTGGTGCTTGTCGTCGGTGTGCGGCCGCAGCGTGCAGGTAGCACCGGTGGCGGGGTTGACGATGCCACAGCGCCAGTGCGGGCTTTTCAGCTCGGGGGTCGCCCGCGGTCCAGGTCGCCCTCGGTAAGTAGAAGCGTGGTCATGTCTATGCACGTTAGGCAAGTATTCGACTGTTCGGCACCGCCATCCCCCGACATGCCCCAGTCGGGCCGCCACGACCGCCGCCCCCGTTCGATTGCGTGGCGCTTGCCCTGCGAACCCCTACGACGTAGGTCAGGTCTGCTTGAGGTATTACCGCGGTGAGGCCACTCGCTACGTCGACCCGGCAGCGAGCCGCTTGGAGGCGCCGTACGGGGTAACTGGTTGGGGCAACGGCCGCGGTTAGCACCGGTCTCAAGACGCAAGCTCACGCTGCTCATCGACACTGAGGGCACCGCGAATAACAGGGCGACGCTCACTTGGTCATCGTCACCACGACGGTCTGATCCGAACGGATCTGAGTACCAGCTGTCGGTTCAATCTTGGTGACGGTCCAGTTCGCCGGATTGAGGACAACCTCTCTCCCCGACGCCGCATCGGCAGCCATCTGGATTTTCGTCAGACCGAGACTGCGCAAGGTGTCCTCGGCGATAGCACCATTCTGGCCAACAACATTGGGCAGCGTGACAATGCTCGGCGCTGCGGGTGCGGCCGGGGCGAGGGCGGCAGGAGCCGGG
>DASQVB010000062.1:0-6824 GCA_035640975.1 Pseudonocardiaceae bacterium | reverse complement strand
CCCGCCGCCACCGGCAATGCCGGACAGCTCACCGCCGACCGAAGCCACCCCCGGCAGCATGGTCAGCGCCGCCCAGGTGCCCACCCCCACGGCGAGCAGGACCAGCCAGCGCAGCCGCACCACGAGTTTTGCGTAGCGCTCGGTGAGTCGCATCGGGGGTCTACCGCTCACTTCGCAGGCAAGGCACGCGCGCCAGCTCGACGGTTACCGCAGCTCTCCCCACACGCCGGCACCATCGCATGCACTGAGCTTCGCCGCAGCGCCAGCGACGCGCCAGAACACACGCGACGGATTTTACCGCCGCGTGGGGGTCCTGGCGTGGCGTCGTGATCAGCTCGTCAACGTGTTCGATTGGTCTAACCTGGAGACACCTACTCTCGAAGGAGCCGTGATGGCCTCGATCCTCAACAAGATCCAGCGCTTTCTGAGCAGTCCGCAGGGACGGCGGACGATGGAGCAAGGACGCCGATACGCGAGCAACCCGCGAAACCGCACCAAGCTGCTCGGCCTACTGTCCCGCCGCCGCAGGTACTGAGCGAGGAACTTCGCACCTCGAACTGGGCCGCGGCTGCGCACTAGGTAAGTCGTCGAGACGTTTACGTACGGCTACCGGTTGCCACTCACTGCGCATCTGTGCACAGTGTGATGATGCGTCCGACGAGGTATCCCCATGCTGCAACGCTGGGTCACGATGCGAGGAGGATTAATGTCTGACACGTTGAATTCCGCTCAGCTTGACGGGCAGCACGTGGAGTTGCTGCCAGCCCGTACCGTGATGTCCTTGTTCAGCGTTGATGGGAACGCTGGCACCCCCGGTGCTGGTGGCCAGGGAGATCCCGGCAGCGGCCACAACGAAGGCAACATCAGTACCGGCGGCCAGGTGGAAAGCGAAGGTCAAGGCATCCCCGGCCAGGGTGGCAGCGCCAATCCCGGTGGCTAGTCCCGTTCCGTCTGAAGTGAGCGCGCAGCGTTCGGTGTGCTCCAGGCAGCTGTCGCTGATGGCCGCGGTGTATTTGCCCCCTTCAGTACTCCGAGTGAATACGTGGAGCCGCCTCATACACCGCTTCGCCGGGAATGAAACGGCCGGATTCAGCTACCGGAGGACGGTGGTTTGATGGCTGTGAACGTATTTGTATTGGGCCTCGACGAGCACAACGAGCGGATTCTGCAGGATTTGCCCGATGCGCAGCTGTACCGGTTCCATCCGTTGTTGTCTCTCGGTGAGCTGCTGGGCGGTGAGGAGATTCCGCTGCAGGATCTGCTGGACAAGGCCATCCGTCAACTTGATGCCTTCGAGGGGCCGATCGACGCGATGATCGGATTCTGGGACTTCCCCGTGAGCACCATGGTCCCGATCCTGTGTCACCGATTCAAGGGATTGTGCTGCGCGAGCTTGGAGGCGGTGGTGAAGTGCGAGCACAAGTACTGGAGCCGCCTCGAGCAGCAGAAGGTGATCGAGGAGTATCCGCGGTTCGGTCTGGTTGACCCCGGCCGGGACACCGAACCGCCGGAGGGCGTGAGCTACCCGATGTGGATCAAACCGGTGAAGTCGGCATCCTCCGAGCTCGCCTTCGGGGTGGCCAACCAGCAGGAGTTCCAAGATGCACTGAGACAGATCCGTGACCGGATCAGCTGGATGGGGGCCCCATTCGAAGCCATCCTCGACTATCTCGAACTCCCACCAGAGATCGCCAACGTCGGCGGGCAGGTGTGCCTGGCCGAGGAGGCGATCAGTGGCAGGCAGCTGACCTTCGAGGGCTACCGCCACCGCGGCGAGACCCACACGCTCGGGGTGGTGGACTCGGTCCGGCACGAAGAGAGCCCCAGCTTCGTCCGGTACCAGTACCCCGCATCTATCCCGGACCGGGTCGCCGAACGGATGGCGGACATCTCCGATCGTGTCGTGCGGCAGGTCGAGCTAGAGCACGTGACGTTCAACATCGAGTTCTTCTGGGACGAGAGCACCGATGCCCTGTACGTGCTGGAGGTCAACCCGCGGCATTCCCAGTCGCACGCCGAGCTGTTCGCTCAGGTCGACGGCGCGCCCAACCACCTGGCGATGCTGCGGCTGGCTCTGGGCCGCGACCCGGAGATGCCACGCCGCCAGGGCCGGTGCCAGGTCGCGGCCAAGTGGTTTCTGCGGCACTGGAAGGACGGTGTGGTCCGCCGCCACCCCACCGAGTTGGAGATCGAACAGGTACAGCGCGAGATTCCCGATGTCACCGTTGACGTGACCGTGCATGAGGGTGACCGGCTCTCGGAGCTGCATGGCCAGGACAGCTACAGCTTTATCCTTGCGAACATCTACGTCGGTGCCCAGAACGAGACTGAGCTGATCAAGAAGTACCAGCGGTGCGTTCGGGCCCTGCACTTCGCCATCGATGACCAGGAGGTGCCCAGCGCCTGATGCGCGAGGTTACATCCCTACCTTATGCAGTCAGGGCAGGCGAGCAGGTCCGGATCAAAATGTCCGATGGCGTGCGGTTGATGGCGCGGATCTGGCGTCCCACCTATTCCGACGACGAGCCGGTGCCGGCCGTCCTGGAGTTCATCCCCTACCGGCATCGCGACTTCACCGCCCGGCGGGACTCCATCCAGCACCCGTACCTGGCCGGGCACGGCTACGCCGCGGTACGGGTCGACCTTCGCGGCAGCGGCGACTCGGAAGGCGTGCTCCGGGACGAGTACCTCGAACAGGAGCTCACCGATGCCGAGGAGGTGCTTGCCTGGCTGGCCGCTCAGCCGTGGTGCAGCGGGCGGACCGGCATGATGGGTATTTCCTGGGGCGGGTTCAACGCACTGCAGTTGGCGGCGCGCCGGCCGCCCAGCCTCGGGGCGATCGTCACGGTGTGCTCGACTGACGACCGCTACGCCGATGACGTGCACTACATGGGCGGCTGCTTGCTCTCGGATAATCTTTCGTGGGCCTCGTCGATGTTCGCCTACAACTCCTGCCCGCCGGATCCCGCTGTGGTTGGCGAGCGCTGGCGGGACATGTGGCATGAGCGCCTCACCGGCAGCGGGCTGTGGCTGGAGAAGTGGCTGCACCACCAGCGGCGGGACAGCTACTGGCAGCACGGATCGGTGTGTGAGAACTTCGCCGATATCGCGGTTCCGGTCTACGCCATTTCCGGGTGGGCCGACGGGTACTCCAATGCGGTCTTCCGGCTGCTCGCCGAACTCGATGTACCGCGTAAAGGTTTGATCGGCCCGTGGTCGCACAGGTATCCGCACCTCGGCCAGCCAGGGCCGGCCATCGGTTTTCTGCAGGAGACTGTGCGCTGGTGGGACCGCTGGCTCAAGCACATCGACAACGACGTCATGGACGAGCCAATGCTGCGGATCTGGATGCAGGACACGGTGCCTCCGTCCACCGCCTACAAGCAGCGACCCGGCCGCTGGGTGGGCGAACCCACCTGGCCGTCGCCGCATGTGCACGAGTCCGTGCACCCCCTGGCGCGGCACCGGATCGGTCGTTCGGACGAGCGTATCGAGGACGACGAGCTGACCGTCCAATCACCGCTGTCGGTCGGGCAGTTCGCGGGCAAGTGGTGCTCCTACAGTGCGCCTCCCGACCTGCCCTATGACCAGCGGGAGGAAGACGGCGGATCACTGGTGTTCGATACCGATCCGTTCACCGAGCGCTGCGAGATCCTGGGCGCACCCGTGCTGGAACTTTCCTTCGCCTCCACCGCGCCGGTGGCGATGGTCGCGGTGCGGCTGTCCGACGTTGCACCCGATGGACGTGCCACCAGAATCAGCTACGGCCTGCTCAACCTCACCCACCACAGGGGGCACAGCGCGCCCGAACTCCTGGTGCCGGGCCAGCGGTACCAAGTAGCTGTACAGCTCAACGGCATGGCCCAGGCCCTGCCGCCCGGTCATCGGCTGAGGCTGGCGATTTCCACCTCATACTGGCCGCTGGCCTGGCCACCGCCGCGACCAGCATGTCTATCAATCTTCACCCATCGCACTTGTCTGCGGTTGCCGGTGCGGCCCATTCGCGAGCCTGACGACGTGTCAGTGCGGCCGTTCGGCGACCCGGAGGGAACCCCGCCTATCCCGGTGACGCAGCTAGAACCGGGCGAGGAAAGCTGGACCGTCTCACGGGACCTGGTCAACTACCGCTCGACACTTGAGGTGATTAAGGACCGCGGCACGCTGCGCTTCGACGACATCGGCCTCGACGTGACCAGGCGGACCGTCGAGTACTACAGCTCAACCGAGGACGACACGTCCTCGGTCCGCGGCGAGACACAATGCACGATGGGCTTCGCCCGCGGAGACTGGCGAGTGCGGACCTTCACCCGTACCGTGCTGACGTCCACGCCTACCGATTTTCAGCTGCATGCTCAACTCGACGCCTACGAGGGCGACCAGCGAGTGCACTCAGCCAACTGGCAGCGAGTGATTCCTCGCGACCACGTCTGACCTAGCTTGCAACCCTTGGCACCGATGGCAGAGGAAGACCCCGTGAGGCTGCCGGGTCGGGGGTCCAACAGCCTCACGGGGGCTACCCGTGTCATCGCTCAGAGCGCTGGCGCTGTTACATCCTTGCGCCCACCCATCACCCGATCCGGGCACGCGGTGCGCTGCTTATGTCAGTGTGAGCGGCAAACCTCTTGTCAAGTTATCGCCTTTCCTTGTTGTTCACAGAGGGCGAGACATGCGCGGCCGTGCTGATCCTGTTATTGACTGGCGCGCCGAACGACATTCCTTGCCACGAATACTCAGACGCCGACTGCAGGCAGTGATTGTCATGCGATGGTCCGCCGCCATAGAGCGCTGTTTCACGCACCTGGCTCTTTGAGAAAATTCCTTGTTTGGGCCACTTAATCCAGCGCGGCCTCGACGTCCTGAACCGTGTGCGAGCTTGCACCACCCCCAACGGCCATTGCGCGAGCGCCGGCGTCGCGACCACCGGCTGTGCGTAGGCCGTGACTCCGTCGCTGGGTATGGCTCTAGCCTGGATACGTCGCCTAGCACACCCGCGCGCTCTACGGGCAGGCAATACGGCAAAATGTGACTGCTCTGCCGTATCGCCGAAGTTCAACGGCATTTCCGCTGCTCAACGCGATAAGATCGATCGGCGGACCACCCGGAAGGAGTATCCCGGTGCGTACGGCCCCTTGCCCGACTCGCCGAGTTCACTTAAAGTTAACGGAGCCGGTTATGCAATGTGATTAGCCGAGTCTGCCCGAATCCAACGCGCTCTCACCCGCAAGCTGGCGTGATGGCTGAGTGCATTGTCCGGATCGGCATGAGGTGGAGGACGACGAGTTCGTGAGGTGACATGATGAAAGATGCCGCCCTGACCAACGCCCGAATCCCGCCGAGCGGCGACGAATCGCAGGCAGCCGCCCCGGACGTCGACACTGAGGCTGATGTCCAGCAGGACTTCGGCGACAGCCCGACCGAGATACGCGAATCCGACCACTACGTCGAGGAGTACATCACTAGCTTCGTCGAGAAGTGGGACGAACTCATCGACTGGAAGCGCCGCGCGCAGAGCGAGGGCTCGTTCTTCATCGACCAGCTCAAGGCCCGGGGCGTCCGTGAAGTGCTCGACGTCGCCACCGGCACCGGTTACCACTCGGTGCGGCTGCTGGAAGCGGGCTTCGAGGTGGTCAGCGCCGATGGCAGCCCGCACATGCTGGTCAAGGCATTCGAGAACGGCAGAGCCTTCGGCGGCTACGTCCTGCGTGTCGTGGAGGCCGACTGGCGCTGGCTCAACCGCGACGTGCACGGCACCTACGACGCGATCGTGTGCCTAGGGAACTCGTTCACCCATCTATTCTGCGAACGCGACCGGCGCAAGACGCTCGCCGAGTTCTACGCGATGCTCAAACACGACGGTGTGCTGATCATCGATCAGCGCAACTACGACACCATCCTGGACGACGGCTTCTCGTCCAAGCACGCGTACTACTACTGCGGCGAGGAGATCAAGGTCGAGCCTGAGCACATCGACGACGGGCTGGCCCGCTTCCGCTACACATTCCCGGACGAGTCGGTCTACCACCTCAACATGTTCCCACTGCGCAAGGACTACACCCGGCGGCTGCTGCGCGAGGTCGGTTTCCAGCGGATCGAGACCTACGGTGACTTTCAGTCGACCTACTCCGACGGCGACCCCGACTTCTTCGTGCACATCGCGGAGAAGATCTACCGCTCCGAGGAGCAGGCGGGCGATCTGTACTCCAGCGCCGTCAACACGGCCCGGAACTACTACAACTCCGAGGACGCCGACAGGTTCTACGCCGTCGTCTGGGGCGGCGAGGATATCCACGTCGGCATGTACGCCGATGCGTCCGAGGAGATCAGCGCTGCCAGCCGTCGCACCGTGGAAACCATGGCCGGCCTGGGTGATCTTGCTCAGGGGTGCACCGTGCTCGACCTCGGTGCCGGATACGGGGGAGCCGCCCGCTACCTGGCCCGTACCTACGGGTGCCGAGTCACCTGCCTGAACCTGTCCGAGGTCGAGAACGAGCGCAACCGGCGGATCAATGCCGAGCAGGGACTCGAGGAATTGATCGAGGTAGTCGACGGCTCATTCGAGGACGTCCCGTTCCAGGACAACGCCTTCGACGTGGTTTGGTCACAGGACTCCTTACTGCACAGCGGGGACCGGGCCCGGGTGCTGGAGGAGGCGGTGCGGGTGCTTCGATCCGGTGGTCAAATGATCTTCACTGATCCGATGGCCACCGAAGGCGCCAGCAAGGAGGATCTCAAGCCGATTCTGCAGCGAATCCAACTGGACACGCTGGCCACCCCGTCGTTTTACCGGCGTGAGCTGTTGCGGCTAGGGGTGCGCTCGGTGGATT
>DASQVB010000061.1:0-9959 GCA_035640975.1 Pseudonocardiaceae bacterium | reverse complement strand
GCCCAGCCTGCCGAGCAGGGCGTCCCGCACGCTGCCGCCCACCAGGTACAGCGAATGACCGGCCGCGGTGAAGCGGGCGGCTAGCTCATCGGCCACCGGTGCGATCCGGAACAGCTCCACAACCGCATTCTGCTGCGCCGTGGCCGGCAACGGGATGCGGTTTCCTAGCCCAGAGGTGACAGAAGGCGAAGGCGGCACGGCAAGTCAGCGTAACGTCCTGTCACCTGCGACCGCGCTGGCGGTGATCGTGGAGGTGTTGGGCCGGTCGCCGCTGCGGTGCAGGACCGCACCGCGTCGGCCAGGCCGGACTTCGCCTATACCATCAGCGCCATGTCCCCGCCCTCCGGTAGGTCCAGCCGTAAAAAGGCCGCCCGGGACGCAAGTGGCCAGGGTCGCCGCGGCAGACGCAGGGCCGGCCACGGCGGTGATATCGCAAGCGGGGACGGTAAAGGGGACGCGAAGGCGGGTGTTAAGGGGATAGCCAAGGACGGCGCCAGTACCGGGCAGGGCAGGCGCCGGACCAGCCGGATGCGCACTGTGGATGAGACCTCGGCCGGCGGGCTGGTGGTCGACACCGAGACCGGGCACGCCGCCGTGATCGGGCGGCTGGATCGCCGAGGTCGGCTGCTGTGGTCGCTACCCAAAGGGCATATCGAGGACGGCGAGACGGTCGAACAGGCGGCAGTGCGTGAGGTCGCGGAGGAAACTGGCATCGACAGTGCCGTGGTGGCCTCCCTGGGCAGCATCGACTACTGGTTCGTCGCCGAAGACCGCCGGGTGCACAAGACGGTGCATCACTTCCTGCTGCGAGCGCTGGGTGGGGAGTTGTCCGATGCTGACGTGGAGGTCACCGAGGTGGCCTGGGTGCCGTTGGCTGATCTGCCGGCGCGGTTGGCTTACGCCGACGAACGTCGCCTGGTCCGTCGCGCCACCGAGATGCTCGCGGATTCGGCGTGAGGCGCAGGCTTCACTCGATCACCGCGGCCTTCCTGTTTGCGGTGCTGGGATTGCTGACGGTCGGCGCCCCACTCGCGCAAGCGAAACTTCCAGCACAACAGGTCCCGGCGGCACAACCCGAACGCCCGAACGTGCTGGCTCGACTCGAGCTGGCGGATATGTCCCCCCGCGTGGTCACCGTCTCCAGCGAACCGGTGCTCAGAGTCGAGGGCCGGGTGGTCAACGTCGGAGACCGGCCCCTCACCAAGCTCGCGGTTCGCCTCCAGCGGGACGCACCGGTAATTTCCGACGACGCGGCCAGCCGGGCTGTCCGTGACGTCCCCGAAGCGCCCCAGGTAACCCTGTTCCAGCCTGTGCCGGGCGACCTCACCCCGGGGCAGAGTGTCCCATTTCGGCTCGACGTGCCGCTGCGCGGTGGGACGGACCTGGAGTCGCTGCAGATCAACGAACCGGGCGTGTACCCGGTGCTGGTCAACCTCAACGGCAAGCCGGAGTTCGGTGGCACCGCCCGGCTGGCCTCGGTTTCGCTGCTGCTGCCGGTGCTGGGAATCCCCCCCGTCGCTGCCGGCCAGCCGTCCGGACCGGTGCTGGGCCCGCCCACCCAGTCGATGCCGCTGACCGTGGTGTGGCCATTGGCCGCGGAACCCGCGCGGCTGCCCACCGGTCCGGGCGAACCGATCCTGATCCGCAGTGATCCCTCCGGAGCGGATCCGGTGGCTGCCGACATCGCTCCCGGTGGCCGGCTCGACGGCTTGCTCGGTGCATTGGAGCAGGTGGTCCCGCCAGGGTCACCGCTGGCTGCAGCCGTCTGCGTCGCGATCGATCCGGCGCTGGTGGAGACGGTCGACGGGATGAGCCGCGGCTACCGGGTGGCCCAGCCCAACGGGATCATCGAGGGCACCGGCGCAGCGGACGCGCAGAGCTGGCTTGATCGGCTGCGCAGCGCGGTCCAAGGTCGGTGCGTCCTGCCGCTGCCCTACGCCGATCCCGACCTGGTAGCACTGTCCCGGGCGGGACTGACCGACCTGGAAGCCCTGGCCACCAGTACCGGCGTACGGCTGGTGGGTGATCTGCTCGGGGTACAGCCGCTGACCGGGGTGAGCTGGCCGGCGGACGCGGTACTCGACGAGCGCACCCTGACTGACCTGACTGCACTGCAAACCTATGCCGTGCTGCTGGAACCTCGCGGTATGTCCCCCCCAACGGCTGCCCACGACGTCATTGATCTGGCCACCACCATGCCGGGTAGTCGCGGCGCTGCTCCGGCCGGCCTGCGCGTCGACCCGCTGCTGAGCAGCGCGCTGAGACGCCAAGTCGACCAGCCAGGCAATGACCTCAGCGAGGCCTTGTCCCGACCTACCGGTACCTTGAGCCCGCTGGCTGCCCAAGACGGGCTCGGCGCGCTGGTTTACCTCGCCGCCACCGACCCGGATCGTCGCCCCGTGCTGCTGGTCCCGCCGCGCCGCTGGCAGGCCCGTGGGGCTGAAGCCATCACGCTGTTGAGCACCGCTCGGCAGCTGCTGGAGGCCGGTTACTTCGCCCCTCGCGAGCTGCCTGCGCTGGCCAGCACCCGTCCCGCTGGTCCCATCACAGCGGTGACCTACCCGCCGGAGGCCGCCGCCGAGGAGATTCCGCTCGCGGTCACCGCGGACATTCAGCGAGCTCGAGACGTCCTGCGGGACCTGCAGGTGGCTACCGTCCTGGATCCCACCGCCAACCTCAAGCCGGTCGATCTGCTCGATCCATTGCGGCTCGGGCTGCTGCGGGCAGTGTCGTCGGGCTGGCGCGGTCAACCCAACCGGGCGATCCAGGTGACCGAACAGGAACGCAGCCGGCTCAGCGAGCTGCGTCGGTCGGTACGGATTGTGCAGTCACCCGGGCCCTACATCCTGGCGGCGTCGGATTCCCCGCTACTGATCACCGTGAGCAACGAGTTGCCGGTCGGTGTGCAGGTCCAGTTGACCTTGTCCGAAACGGCCGGGCTGCGCGCCGGGGCGGTCGGACTGCAGCTGGTGCCGGCCCGCAGTACTCGGCAGTTCGTCATCCCGGCGGAAGTGAGCCGAGCTGGTCAGTTCAGCGTTGAGGCCCGACTGAGCACCCCCGGTGGCACCTCACTGGGCGAGCCGAGCACGCTGCAGGTGCATTCTACGGCGTTGGGCACCGTTACTGTCGGGCTCACTGTGGGCGCCGCTGCTGCGCTGGTGCTGCTGGTGGTCCGCGCAATCACGCGCCGCGTGCGCAGAGCACGGGAAGCCGGGTGACAGTGGAATTCTCGGACACCGCGAATCAGACTGCCGCGCAGGACTCCCGGCCGCGGCAGACCTCGGTGGCCGCAGCCACTCGCACGATGGCGGTGGCCACCCTGGTCAGCCGGATCACCGGGTTCATCCGCCTGCTCGGGCTCGCCGCCGTGCTCGGGTTGGGACTGATCAACGACTCCTACACCGTCGCCAACACGCTGCCGGCGATGCTCTACGAGATCCTGCTCGGTGGGGTGCTGACCAGCCTCGTGGTGCCACTGCTGGTGCGCGCGGCGAAGGAGGACGCCGACCAGGGCGAGGCCTATGCGCAGCGGCTGGTTACCCTTGCCTGCGCGGCCCTCGGCGTGGCTACGGTGCTCGCCGTCGCCGGCGCGCCGTTCCTGGCTGCGCTGTTGTTAGGCGACGGCGACGGTGCCGACCCACAGCTGGCCACCGTGTTGGCCTACCTGCTGCTGCCGCAGATCCTGTTCTACGGCCTGTCCGGTCTGTTCGGTGCAATCCTCCAGGCCCGCAGCATCTTCGGTCCACCGGCCTGGGCGCCGGTGCTCAACAACGTCATCGTGCTGGTGTTCCTGGGCGTCTATGTCCTGGTACCAGGTGAAATCACCATCAAACCAGCCGAGATCAGCGATCCGAAGCTGCTGGTCCTGGGTTTGGGCACCACCGCGGGCATCATCGCCCAAGCGCTGGTGCAGCTGCCCGGGCTGCGCCGGGCGGGCTTTCACTTCCGCTGGCGATGGGGCTGGGACCCCAGGCTGACCCAGGCCGGCGGGATGGCGGCCTGGTTCCTGCTCTACGTGCTGGTCGGCCAGCTTGGCTTTGTGGTGACCGCGCGGGCGGCGGCGCAGGGCGAGCCGGGTGGAGTAGTGATCTATAGCCTGGTGTGGTTGCTGCTGCAACTACCCTACGGCGTCCTCGGCTACTCGCTGCTCACGGCGATCATGCCGCGGATGAGCCGGGCTGCAGCAGACTCGGACTGGCGCGCAGTGGTCAGCGACCTGTCGCTGGGCAGCCGCTACCTCGCCGTGCTGCTGATCCCGATCACCGTGGTCTTCACCCTCGCCGGGCAGCAGATCGGCATCGCGCTGTTCTCGCTGGGCAAAGCCGGCAGTGATGCCGAGCGCCTCGGCGCTGCGCTAGCGGTGTCGGCCTTCGGCCTGCTGCCCTTCGCGGTGATGATGCTGCAGCTGCGGGTCTTCTACTCGATGGCCGATGCCCGCACCCCAACCATGATCAACGCGTTGATGGTGGCGGTGAAGCTGCCGCTGTTGCTGGCCTGCCCAGTGTTCCTGGACGACGCCGATGTCGTGCTCGGTCTCACCGCGGTCAACTCGCTGTCGTGCGTGCTGGGCGCGATGGTCGGGCAGGTGTGGCTGCGCCGGCGACTGGGCCGGGTGGAGACCAAGCGCACCCTTATCACCCTGCGCAATTGCCTGCTGGCGGCGGTGCCGGCGGTGGGCGCGGTGCTCGGGTTGCGTGCCTTGCTCGACCTCAATGGCAGCAGTGGCGCGGTCTGGGCAGCATGGGTCGATTTGATGCTCACCACGGTCGTCGTCGGCGTGGTGATGGCTGTCGTCCTGATTGCGCTGCGCACCCCGGAGCTCACCGAGGCGCTCCGGGCCGCGATCGGGACGCGCCGGGCACCCCTACCGGCGCGGTGGACCCGCCAACCGCCCGAACAACCCCCGAATCGCCCTAAGGAGCCGTAGACTTGACAATTACCTCTCCTGTACCTCGCGCGTTGCATCTCGCGTGGTGTGTTGGGGTGTTGCGTCGGGGGCAAAGCAGTGCCACAAAACTCGGTGCAGCGAAAGAATGCGGGGAGGTTGATCGGACCGGTGAGCGGTGACTCGACGGGGGCGGGGACCCACCGGCCCGGCTCCCCGTGGCCGACCCCTGGCGCACTTGTCGGCAAGGGTCGTTACCGCTTGCTGTCCGAGGTCGGCAGGGACGACCGCGGTGGCGTCCGGCTGTGGCGGGGCCGCGACCTGGTGCTGGATCGTGACGTCGCGCTGACCTTGTTCATCGCGCCGCCGCCGGATCCCGGCGCGGTCAGGATGATCCGCGCTGCGGTGGCGCGCGCATTGCGTTCGGCTCGTTTGGAGTCGGCGGGTGCGGCACGGGTGCTCGATGTGCTGGAGCCCGACGCTAGGCTCGGCCCGACCGTCGCGGTCGTGGTCGCGGAGTGGACCCGAGGTCGTGGCCTGGTCGAGCTCCTGGATGACGGGCTGCCGTCGCCGGCGATGGCGGCCGGCGTCTTGGCACCGCTGGCCGGTGCGGTGGACGCCGCACACAGCGCCGGCCTGATCCTCGGCTGCGACCATCCGCATCGGATCAGGGTGACCCATGACAGGCAGGCACGACTCGCCTTCCCGGGTCCACTTCCGATGACCGGGTCCCAAGACGACATCCGCGGCCTGGGCGCGATGCTGTACCTATTGCTCACCGGGTATTGGCCGCTGCCCGGTGGCCCGAGCAACCTGCCCCCCGCACCGCGGCAAGCCGACGGCTCCCTGGTCAGCCCCACGACGTTGCGGCCCGATGTGCCGGTGGAGCTGTCCACCCTGGCGCTGCGCAGTCTCGCTGATCCAGGCACCGGCGGCGGCGTGCACACCGGTGCCGCCGTACGGGAGGTGCTCGAGCTCAATGCGGCCAGTGCCGACGACCGCAATGGCCGGCACAGTCTCACCCCGCCGACCAGCCCCGAGCGGGCCCGCCGCCGACGCCGGGTGAAGCTGAGAGTGTCGATGGCGGTGCTGGCCACCACCACGCTGCTGATCCTCGGTTACGGCGGCATGCAGGTGTTGTCGGTGTTCGTCAACGCTGGAGGTACCCCACTGGTCGTCGCCAGTCCCTCACCGGGCGAGCAGCCCGAGCCGCCGCCGGTAGTGGCGCGGTCCTCGCCGGTCCAGGTCAAGAACTTGGCGGTCTACGACCCCTCCGGAAAAGGTAGACCGGATCACCAGAAGGACGTCGGCAAGCTACTCGACGGCAATCCCAGCACGGTGTGGTCGACCGACTCCTACCGCCAGCAGTTCCCCATCTACAAGAAGGGGCTCGGCGTCATGTTGAGCTTCGATCGGCCCGTGTCGGCGGCCTCGGTGACCGTGATCTCACCCAGCCCCGGCACCGTGCTCGAGATACGCACCGCGTCATCGCCGAATGCGGAGCTGGCCGACACCACGCTGGTCGGTACCGCCACGCTCGGTCGCGGCAGCACCCAGATCCCGCTGCGGTCCGAGGCACCCACCCGATACCTGCTGGTGTGGATCACCGGACTGGCCGGTGGGGGAGACCGCAACCAGTCCAAGCTCAGCGAGGTCGGCGTCGAAACTCGGGCAACCTGACCCCTCGCTACCCTCCCCGGCGTGTCAGTTCCTCGTGGACGGTGTGTACGCCGCTCATGCACAGCACAGGCGGCATCATGACCGCCGTGAGCTCGGACGCCGACCTGATCGCTGCGCACGTTGCGGGCGATCCGCTGGCGTTCACCGAGCTCGTGCGCCGGCACCGGGACCGGATGTGGGCCATCGCGCTGCGGACCCTGGGTGATCCCGACGAGGCCGCCGACGCAGTCCAGGACGCATTGATCTCGGCGTTCCGCTGCGCCGGCGGATTTCGTGGCCAATCCCAGGTAACCACCTGGTTGCATCGGATCGTGGTCAACGCCTGCCTGGACCGGATCCGCCGCAACCGGGCCCGCCCCACCGCGCCGCTGCCTGACTGCGGTCCAGGGGAACCGGCGTTGACACTGGACGCGATGGCAGCTCGGGAATCCCGGCTGGCGGTCGACGACGCGCTGAGGTCACTGCCTGTCGAGCAGCGTGCCGCGATCGTCCTGGTCGACGTCGAGGGATACTCGGTGGCTGAAACCGCCCAGCTGTTGGGGATCGCTGAGGGAACGGTCAAGAGCCGCTGCGCCCGCGGACGCGCCCGGCTGGCGGTACTCCTCGGACACCTACGGAACCCCGATGCGAATGCAAACGTCTCATGTGATGCCGTGGCGGTGCGCCAGCATCGAGGGGAGGGACGATGACGGGTAGCGAAGGTCCGATACGCCCCGGCGATCCGCCAGATCGATCAGCAGCACGGTCCCCGGAGTGGTCGCTGGACCTGCTCGCCGACCTGCACGCGGGTGTGCTCACCGAGCAAGCGGCCACGTCGTTGCGGGCTCGCGCGATCGCGGATCCGCAGGCCCGCGCCGTGCTCGCGGCCCTGGACGCCACGGTGGCCGATCTGGCGGCACTGCCCACCCAGGGCCCAGCCCGGATACCCAACGCCGTGGCGCAACGACTCGACGCCGCGCTGGCCGCCGAGGCCCAGCAAGCTGACCGCGATCCCGCTCACCTGCTGGGCCGGACGCGGATTGGGCGTGACCGCGCCGCAACTCGGCAGCTGTTGGCCAGGCCAACTGGCCGGCGCCGTCTCCGCGCCCGCTGGGTCGCCGCTGGTGTGCTGGCCGCCGCGGTGACCGGGGTGGCAGTGTCCGGCGTTATGATCGGCGCGCTGACCGGGGGCGCACCGCGGACCGGCGACGCATTGGGCGCCGCAGCGGTCTCGCCACCCGCGCCGTTGGCGCTGTCCGGCGGTGACCTCAGCGGCGCACTGAGCCCCGCGTGGGGAGCCCGCGACTACGGTTCGCTGTCCCGGCCCGAAGCGCTGCGGAGCTGCCTGGACGCCAACGATGTACCGGCGCGCGACAAGCCACTGGGCGCCCGCGAGGTCACACTCAACGGGCGACGGGGTGTGATCCTGGTGCTGCCCACCACGCAATCCACCCAGTTCCGGCTGCTCGTGGTGGGCCCGGACTGCGGCCCCGGCAACCCCGCCCGGATAGCCGACGGCGTGGCCCGTCGCCGCTGACGTCGGGTGCCCTTCAAGAACTACCAACCCGCCCTGGCACCGTCTTTTACGACTACCAACCCGCCCGACGACCAGCACGAACGCCCGACGTTGGCGGCTGTTGAGGGCACTAATCGCCCAGGTTGGCCGTCCTTGGAGAGCGGCCAACTGGCTTGGGAACATCAGTCCGTAGGATCGTGTTGTGGCCAATGTGAGCGAGCAAATCCGGGACGTCATCATTATCGGCTCGGGCCCGGCTGGCTACACAGCCGCGATCTATACCGCGCGTGCCCAGCTCAAGCCGCTCGTCTTTGAAGGAAGCCAGTACGGCGGCGCCCTGATGACCACGACTGACGTGGAAAACTATCCGGGGTTCCGCGATGCGATCATGGGCCCCGATCTGATGGAGCAGATCCGGGCCCAGGCCGAGCGCTTCGGTGCCGAGCTGCAGGCCAAAGACGTCACGTCGGTCGATCTGACCGGTGACGTCAAAAAGGTCATCGTCGATGGAACCACCCACTTGGCCCGATCAGTCATCCTCGCGATGGGCGCGCAGCCCCGCTACCTGGGTGTCCCCGGCGAGCAGGAGCTGCTCGGGCGCGGCGTGAGCTCGTGTGCCACCTGCGACGGCTTTTTCTTCCGCGACCAGGACATCGCCGTCATCGGTGGGGGCGACTCGGCAATGGAGGAGGCCACCTTCCTCACCCGGTTCGCGCGGTCGGTGACCGTGGTGCACCGACGTGACGAGTTTCGCGCCTCCCGAATCATGCTCGAGCGCGCCCAGAACAACGACAAGATCCGCTGGCGTACCGGGGTGACCGTCGATCAGGTGTTGGGCGAGAACGGCGTCACCGGCTTGAGCCTCTCCGATGGCTCCACGCTGGAGGTAAACGGCATGTTCGTGGCGATCGGGCACGACCCGCGCAGTGAGCTGATCCGCGACCAGGTGCAGACCGACGCGGAGGGTTACGTACACGTCGACGCGCCGAGCACGGCCACCAACATAGAAGGCGTCTTCGCTGCGGGGGATCTGGTGGACCATATCTACCGGCAAGCAGTTACCGCCGCCGGCACCGGCTGCGCGGCCGCGATCGACGCCGAGCGCTGGCTTGCCGAGCACACGCTGGATCCGAACGCCGAGGTGGCCGCCGAGTTCGTCGGCGGCGGCTACGGCTCGAAGTCCTGATCAGCGATTCCCAGACCGGACCCGACAGGAGACGCTATGGCTGACAAGCCGACCGTGACCGTGACCGACCAGTCATTCGCCGACGACGTGCTGGGCAGCGACAAGCCGGTGCTGGTGGATTTCTGGGCGACCTGGTGCGGTCCGTGCAAAATGATCGCGCCGGTGCTCGAGGAGATCGCTTCGGAGAACGGGGAGAAGATCACCATCGCCAAGATGGACATCGACGCGAACCCCACTACACCGCGGGATTACCAGGTCATGTCGATCCCCACCATGATCTTGTTTTCCAACGGCAAGCCGGTCAAGCAGATAGTCGGTGCCAAGCCCAAGGCTGCCCTGCTGGAGGATCTGGCCGACTACATCTGATCCTGCTCTGCGGTCGACGCGTCGACGCGCGCCACCCAGTTCCAGCAAGCAACCGATTCCTCCGGGGCACGTCCTGTACGCGGGCTTGCCGGTTCGTGCAGCCGATCAGCCCACACCGGCAAGCCCGTCGAACCGCGTCGAGCGGGACGGGGCACAATGAGTGACAAGTCCCCGCGCTCGACGCTCTCCTCAAGAGCCCGGCGCCCGATCCGAAGTGAGGGGTGCATGCAGCTGCTGCGCCGCGGCGACGCCGGTCTTGCGGTGGCAGAGGTGCGGGCGATGCTGACCTCGCAGGGGCTGCTCCCACCTCAGCCAAACACAAGCACAGACACAGCGGAGACGGAAAC